>JBFFMI010000073.1:0-12530 GCA_041554155.1 Anaerolineales bacterium | reverse complement strand
GGATCACCCCGATCGAGCTGATCACCGTCAGGTTGGAGAGCGAGTAGAGCAGGCGCGGGTTGTAAAGGTTCACCTGCAGGTGATTTGCATAGACTGTGCGAACCTGGAGCAGCTGGTGGAGCGTATGGTAGGCCGCAAAAGAGAGCAGCCACCAGACCAGGAAGCCCTCGGCGAGGAAGGAGAGCTGGGAAAGGACTCGCAAGTCCACGCTTACACCGATGACATCCGGGAAAAATAAGATCATGCAATAGGCCAGAGTAACCGTGATGGCGCTGACCCAGAAGGCAGGGCGTGCGGGCAGCGTGGTGAGGCGGTACCGGGCTTGCTCGAAGGCGGTTTGGTCAAGATCCAGGGACGGTCTGAGTATATCGAAGGCTCTGGCAGCCTGACTATCGAGGAAGTGGGCGAAGCCCAGAATGAAGGCGATCAGGTAGCCAGCATAGATGCGGATAGACGGGGTGAAGGGACCCTCGACTTGAGCCCCGGGGTCGCTGAAGGAAATTGAGAGAATGGTGATCACCAGGCTGAAGCCGATGTAGTATAGCCAGTAGGTGCCCGGTAGGCGGTCGATGCGAGCGGAAAGCCGGTCGAACCAGCTGGGTTGATAGGGTATTCTAAAATCATCCGCTTGTGCATTAATTACGTACTTGGGATCTTCCGTCATGTGTCTATCCCTTGAGCAGTGAACCCATCCAGCTGGGTACAAATATACCATTCTTGGTCTAATTTACATATTTTTTTGGGTGCGAATCCAGCGCCCCCCCTTTACGGGCAAGCTGAGCGTTGGTACAAATGCCTTCTCACCTTTACGCAGAGCCCTCGAATGCATTCTCCCCGGCAAAGGCCATCCAAGAATTTAAGGGGGGACGGGTTGATAATGGGATGGGAGGAGTTCGATGGAATCACGCAAGCTTAGCAACCTTGACGAGCGGTCGCTGCATGGCTTTACCCCATCATTACGGATGTATTCGCGTGAGATCATAACCCAGGAGGTTTTTAATGAGCATCGCGTTCGAAGTATCGGATAGCATCCCAGCTTCCCCTGACACTCTCTACAGCGCCTGGCTTGATTCTGAAGAGCATTCAAGGATGACCGGGAGTAAGGCTGAAGTATCCGCGCAGGTTGGCGGTAGGTTTGAAGCCTGGGATGGATATATTGAGGGCACAAACCTGGAGCTTGCACCAGGCCAGCGCATCCTCCAGCAGTGGAGAACCAGTGAATTTAGCGACGAGGAAGAAGATTCGCTGCTCGAGGTCCTCTTCGAGCCGGAAGACGGCGGAACCCGCATCACGATACGACACTCGGATCTTCCAGAGCACGGCATGCAATATCAGCAGGGTTGGATCGACGCCTATTTCACACCGATGAAGGATTATTTCGGGTAGGGGCTATAGAGGATCCATTTGCTTTCTGTGCCCATCAGGCTCAGGACTAAAACCTGTAGCGGCGAGCACGCTCATAGAGTACCTGGCGCCGGGCCTCCCTCGAAGGTTGCGGGACGAGCAACATGAAGATGCCCGTCAGCAGCAACCCGGCGACAAAACCCCCGATGTGGGCGAAGAAGGCCACACCTCCCGTAATGCCCGTTGTGACGCCGAGTGAAATCGCGCCATTGAAGAGCTGCAGCACAAACCACAAGCCCAGGACGGCCCATGCCGGCCATTCCACGGACCGGATAAACCAGCCAAGCGGTATGATGCCACGCACCCGCACGCCGGGGAAGAGGATCAAGTAGCCCCCCAGGACACCAGCGATGGCACCGCTGGCGCCGATCATCGGGACCGGTGAGCCCGGATCGACGAGGATTTGAGCAATGGCTGCCACGAACCCGCTGGTAAAGTAGAGGAATAGAAAAAGCGGGATTCCCATCCGATCTTCGAGATTGTCACCGAATAACCACAGGTAGAGCATGTTGCCGATCAGGTGCGCCCACCCCCCATGGAAGAACATGCTGCGCACAAAATCCATCAGGGTTTCCAGCGAGAAAGGGTCCTGCAGTACATTGGCCGGAACGACCGCCAGGCGGAAAAAAACTGCATCCAAAGCCTCAGCCGAGAGTGAGTACTCCCAGAAGAAAATGACAACGTTGATGGCAATCAAGCCATAGGTAAGGACCGGGATTCTGCGCGTGGGGTTAAGATCTCGTAATGGGAGCATACATCGCCTCCTGATGGGTTTGCATCCATACTACCATCGTATTTTGAAGCATTGATGGTCCCGAACGTCAGCATTCTTCACAATGAGAAAAGCCTGGTGCTCGCGCACCAGGCTTTTTTGTTTTTATCCTTAGGATGGAGTTCTTATCCGCAAAAATCATCCAGGTCGAGCACTGGCATTTCAGCGGCGCTCTGGATGTTGCTCGTCAGGCCGACCAGATCGCCATCTTCAGTGAGTGCCTCCAAGGTGCCAAAGAGCAGGCCCTGTTCACTGCTGGGGATTGCTGTCACATACAGGAGCTCACCCTGGCACACGACTGGCCCTACCACAGGATCGTTCGTCAGGGTTGGGAAACCTTCACAGGCTCCATCATCGGTAGGTGCATTGGACACATGCAAAAAACCTGCTGCGGTGAGGATCGAATTACCCGGGCAGAGGAAATCACCCGGTGCGTAATTTAATCCCACGTAGGCTACGACGTAGCGATCTCCAGCGACGTACCAGCGCGCTTCCACCTGGCCGGGTTCCGCTGGCAGATCGCCCTGCTCGATCGTCATGGGCGCAAAGGAAGGCAGGTCGACCTTATACGTCGTGTCCGGGGCCGTTCCTAGCACTGCCAGCACCGAAGTCTCCGGGAGCTGCTTGGGCTCGGGGGTCGCAGTCGCTTCCGGTGTGGGCGGGATAGGGGTGTCTACAGGCCCTGGATCTTCCTGGGCTGGCTCGGGGGTAGCCGCCGGTGATGACGAACATGCCGCAAGCATCACCAGAAGCACTATTGAAAAGATGAAGAATAGTAATCGGCGCATTATCTCCTCCAATCGGAGCAATTTGATTGACTTAAAGAATGTATCGAGAAAAGGTGGAAGATATTGCTTCCTGCTGCCGTAATTCTGGCAGCATTATTTGTCCGCGAAAGCGGGATCGATAATTAGACTAAGTCAGTCGCAATTATAGATCATTCGCGTGTGAAACGCATTAGGTCATTTGGTATACGTCTAGCAATCTACCTTCTGCTTGTAGATGTACTTTCCGCTCGCCTCTTCATGCCAAAACAGCGATAAATTTAACGCCAAGAAACTTGGAGCCGTTTTCTCCCGTTCGAACTCGTCCGATCGACCCGCTACTCTGGAGAGCGGAAACCGATTTAAAGCTCGTCAACCAGCTTGTCGAATGTTTCAACCGTCACTGCAGGCGCGGTCGTGAAACTGATTCCCAGCATCTTAGACAGCGCCACTGAGGCTTTGATCGCCTCTTCCTTACCCGGGAATTCGATGATTAAGACCAGATCAACATTGCCCATCAGTGCATAGGCTGAAATCAGATTGCCGCCCAACTCGCTGATGAGCTCCTTGGTCTTATTCGTCCGCCTGGTGCTGATGTCCTTAATCGAATCGTGTGTATAACGCCCGAACATAAAAAAGATACCCATGGTTTCTCCTCCTTGTGGCCCGTAACGCGAAAGCACAGCATATTCATCATACAACACTTTGCAGAGAGCAGATTTTCTGATCAGACCGACAGCTGGCCAGGGATCAACCCACAGTGGTTTTCGAAAACTTGATTCGAATGTAGATCATCGGTACAACCTTCCTGTATCCGCGAGACGCACCAACGCTTATACTGGGAGGCACTCTTTAGTACATACAAAAAAATTGAGAGGAGGAAGAGGTGGCAAAGTTCGAGATCTATAAGGATCGCAAGGGTGAGTTCCGTTGGCGGCTGCTCGCCGACAACAATCAGGTCATCGCAACTGGTGAGGGGTACAAGTCCAAGGCAGGGTGCAAGAACGGGATTGAGTCGGTCAAAAAGAACGCCAAATCAGCAAAGGTTGACGATCAGACCTGATGCTGAGAATCTAAAAGAGGATCAGGAACTAAAAAGCGCCCGCATGGGCGCTTTTTCTGATTAATGAAGCTGGCACGGCAGTTAGTCTAGCAGCTCCATCGGGATATTGCCGCCGTTCTCGGCGATCATCTCGAGCACTGTCTTGTGCAGCCAGGTGTTCATCTCGGCCGAGTCATCCATGAATTCCTGAGGACAACCCAGTTCCTTCGCCAGCTCGACACGGTTTTCATAGCTGTGATCGATCTCCAGCAGGAAGAGCAGATCAGCAATCGATTGCTTCCAATTGCTCTGCATCGGCTTTTCGGAGGCTAGCTTCTCGAGCTTGGCCATCACATCGACCATCGGCATTTCTTCCTTCTCGCGTATATCGCGGATGCGCGCCAGGCGTTCTGCGCGCGCAGCAGCTGCATCCCCTGCCGAGCGTTTTACCGGGGCTGGAGCAGCTTTTTCCTCGGGCTGATTGATGCCGAGTTTATTTAGAATTTTCGTGAAGAGACCCATGAGTAATCCTTTCCTTCTATTTGATATGGTTTGATCTTCTTGCAGATGTGTAGACATCTTCCATTCTTGTTCAAGTATACCAAGAGCTATTGCGGTGTCCCGCTCCCTCGCCCTGTACCATGGTCATGATGAAAAGAGGTACCTGACTTGCCACCATCCTTGCGTGATACTAATGTAGGGGTGATAGCATGAGGCTATCTCTGAAATGGGAGGTTATCGAATGGCATCCGATCAACTTGCACTGGTCATGATCGCCGGAATCTGGGCTGCGCTGAACACGCTGGTTTCCGCGATGCGGGTGGTGAACGATAAGCGCGACGTCATCGTGACGGGCGTCTTCAATGAGCAAAAGCTATCGCTGGAACACCGCAAACTCATGTTCCAGAATGATTGGATCCCGCTCAAATTTGGTGTGGCGTTAACCTCGCTGTTATTTGCCTTTGTGCTCTATGCCGTGCCTTCATTGGCGGCAAATGCGGATACAGCCATCATCCGCGTAGCCTATCTTGCTGCGCTGGGACCCTTGCTCAGCTTCCTGCTCATTGCGGGACTGGGTTGGCGCGATTATCAATTTATACGCCGGACCTTGAATACTACCCGGAAGAAAGAATAATCATCCTTATGGACGATGCAGACGTGCCACTAGCAAGACTCCACTTAAATTACGTTGGATTAGCGTGAATAGAGCCCTGTCGGGAATGCGGGACCTCTGCCCCGCCAGCCCGACAAATCGTGGGGTTCAGTTCAATCGGCGTCTGTGCAAATACCCTGCCCCGAACCCGAGGATCAAGACAACCAACGGGGGTACAAGCCCGAGCCAGAAGTAGGACTCATTTGAACTGCTCTGCTCTTTGAGCACATCCGGTGAAGGATTGGGTTCTAATACCATCGGGGTTGGGGTACCAACCTGAAAGGCTGTCTCAAAGATCGTTGATAATGCATAGCTTTGCGCCCCTTGCTTCAACATACTCTCCAGATCGATCTCGAGTACACGATCGTAGTCATGCTGGTAGAAAACATACATTTTGCGATTTTTGAGATCGTACACATTAGAGTACTGCGTGGGGTAGCGCCCTTCCTGGTGCGTCGCGTCCAGAATCATCCGAAAAGAGCTCGATGGAGATATCCGACGTCGCTTCAAACATGCTTTCAGCTCTTCGGTAGCGCTGGCCTGGCAGGATCCCCTCGGGCAATTGGGACTGATAAAAGTTGGTCATGATCTGGTAGCGACCTTCTTTATGGATCACCTGATCGCCTTCAAGGATAGCCGAATTCCCGAAGCGATCACCAAACAGTAGTTGAAAATCTTCCATAAAAGTGAGGTTGTACTGATCAAACACGGCTAAGGCTTCGTCCACGGTGGAGCTGGTTTCCATGACTTCAATAACCGGATAACTCCCACTGCTGGGTTTATGTAATGACCCGGTCACCTCCATCGGGGAAGTTGCTGCAGCATCAAAGAAAAGCCCCTGGTCATTCATCCCCGCTTCGTAGCCGCTGTCCGCAAAGCCGAAATAGACAATGCCATTCTTCCGTTCCCCCGCTGGCACGAAGCGAACCTGAGCGGATGGATCGTCCCAATCCTCATTGCCACCGGCCAATACCTTTTCCTCGCTCGAGGCATAGATGATGGTGCAGTGACCCTCGCTCCCTATTTCCCCCGATCGGTCGCTCGGGTATTCCACCTCGAAAGGGGATACGACAAGCGGATTCACGACCCATTTCGTAGATCCCGATAGGGTGGCCATGCCAGAGAGGAAGAGCATGGGCAATATCCAATTAATGGGAGCTCCTTCTTTGCTCACATAAAATCCTCGGGTTTCACAGGAATTTGACGGATACGAAGGCCCGTAGCGTCGAAAATTGCGTTCATCACAGCCGGGACAATCGGTGGGACACCCATCTCTCCCACGCCGGTCGGTAACCCACCGCTCTCCACGATATGGACTTCAACCTCTGGCATCTGGTCCATGCGCAGGAGCGGATAGTCATGGAAATTGCTCTGTTTCACACGGCCATTTTCGAATGAAATGGCCTTCCCCAAAACGGCCGACAGGCCAAAAACAATACCACCCTCCATCTGCGCTTTTACCATCTCGGGATGGACCGCCAGGCCAGGGTCGATGGCACACACTACGCTCTCGACTTTCACCTCACCTGCAGGCGATACAGACACTTCCGCCACCTGCGCGACGGGTGTTACATCCCAGGTGGAATGGCAGGCGATACCCCTGCCACGGCCAGCGGGAAGGGGTGAGCCCCAGTTGGTTTCTTGCGCTACCCTCTCGATTAATGGCAGCATATTTTGCCGGTGCAGTTCCCTACGGATGTCCAGTGGATCGAGATCCAAAGCCACAGCCATTTCATCCAGGAAGCATTCACGAACGAAAGCCTCAGGGATGTTGGTAACAGCCCGCCAGGCGCCCGTCGGGATGCGCTCATAGCGAGCCGTGCGGATGCGCGGGAATCGCAAGCGCTCCAAGCCTGCGCTGACGTAATGCACTGAATAGGGATGGTAGACATCATGTTGAACATCATCCTCGCGGGTCCATATCAGCTTGACCGGAACATCGAATTCTTTCGCCACAGTAACGGCCTCCAGGACAAAATCCTGATAAAGCCGCCTGCCTAAACCACCACCGATCATGGGAATGTGGAGATCAATGTTTTCACGGGCTAATCCGGTTATCGTTGCAACAATCGCTGCAGCATCGGCCGGGATTTGTGTTGGCGCCCAAACCTCGCAATGATCCTGCTGAACATGCACCACGCAGCAGAGAGGCTCCTGGGTCGCATGCGCAAAGAAGGGGAACTCATACACGGCGCTGAGCTCGCCGGGAGCATCCTGCCCTGGCTGCCACCCCTCTGGCACGACGCGTCCAGCCATTTCCTCCCGCACGTCTTCTGTGTTTAAGCCCGAAAAGAAGCCATCATCCCAGACGATATCCAGTGCTTTCCGACCTTGCATAACGGCCCATGACGACTCGCCGACAACGGCCACCCCACCTGCTGCAGGTAGGACAGCGATCACGCCTTCGACCAATTCCGCCTCGGATGCGTCAAAACTGACCAGTTCACCGTGGGGGACAGGACTGCGAGCTAATACAGCATAGAGCATCTCCGGCACATGCAGATCGCTGGCATAGGCCATCCTTCCCGTCACCATCTCCTGATGCTCGAGCAGTGGGGGACTGGTTCCCACAAGACTGAAGGCTTCTGGACGTTTGAATTGGAGCTCATCCGTTCCGGGTAGTGGCAGAGTCGCTGCTAGATCCACGACATCTGCGAATGAGAGCTGTTCCCCACTCCCTGCGTGAATGATCGAGCCGTCCTTCGCGAAGCACTCAGCTGCAGGTACGCCTAGCTTCTGTGAACCTGCAGCGATCAGTACCATCCTGGCCGTAGCGCCAGCCTGGCGCAGTAGAGTATAGGAATCTGAAACGCCACCACTGCCGCCCGTTTGTTGATCCCCGTATCGTCCGTCGGCGTCAGCTTGCTCAACCCGGATCGATCCCCAGTCTGCTCCCAATTCGTCTGCCAGGATCATGGCGAAGGCTGTACGCACCCCCTGACCGATATCCGGCTTATGGATTGTCACTGTCACAAGGCCGGTTCCTTCGATCTTCACGAATAATCCCGGTTCAAGGATGGCATCCGGATTCGGCGTAGCGGTGGATTCGGACAGAGGCGTGGGGAGGAGGGTCTCTTCTACCTCGTCTGCGCAGGAAGCCAGGGCCATCGACAGCACCATGCCACCGCCCGCAAGCGCGGACACTTTGATGAAATCACGACGATTCTTTGATGTTCGCGGATTCATGCTCCACCCCCTTGCGCAACAACCGCTTCGACAGCATGGAGAATCCGCTGATAGGTCCCACAGCGACAGAGGATGACCTTCATAGCTTGTGCAATTTCAGCTCGCGTTGCCACCGGATTGGCCTTTAAGAATGCTGCAGCTTGCATCAGCTGACCGGGCTGGCAGTAACCGCATTGTGGCACTTGTCCATCCAGCCAGGCTCGTTGAAGCGGGTGATCGCCGTTGCTGGAAAGTCCCTCAATTGTGGTGATGGCTCCCTGAGAAGCATCTTCGATCGTAACCGTACACGAACGCACGGCCCGATCATCGAGGTGTACGGTGCAGCTACCACATTGCCCGATCCCGCAGCTGTACTTCGTTCCGGTTAATCCGAGGTTTTCGCGCAACACCCATAGCAGCGGGGTCTCCGGTTGTGCTGTGACCTCGTAGAATGTTCCGTTGACCTCGATTTGAAACACCGCCATGCCGCACCTCCGTTATTAGGATGTACTTCGCCATCCATTACTACGTTCAACCCGATGGTCATGATTGTGCTTCAAATCCCCTTTTTGGCCAACTTTGCGCTTGCAGGTTGGATCAGGCATACTCTATCTGATCCTTCCGTGTCGGTTTGTGAGAGAGGAATGTATGCCTTCAGCATTGAAAGACCTAGCTTGCCCGGAGTGTGATCAACGCTTTGATCCAGACCAGATCCAATCTTATTGCTATGAGTGTCATAGCCCGCTGACCGCCGAATATGATCTTGATGCTTTGCGTAACTCGCTCACGAAGGAAGACATGCAAGCACGTCCACGGGGATTATGGCGGTGGCGTGAATTGCTTCCCGTTCGTAATAGTTCAAATTTTCTTACCCTGGGGGAGGGAGATTCCCCCGTGCTTCGGCAGGATCGTCTTGGTGAGCAGAAGGGACTGACCCAACTCTACATCAAAGATGAGGCGGGGCAACCGACAGGCTCGTTCAAAGCGCGTGGACTGGCGGTGGCGGTTGCAAGAGCACATGAACTTGGGATCGTCGAGTTCGTCATCCCCACAGCTGGCAATGCTGGCGGCGCTCTCGCAGCCTACGCTGCTCGGGCGGGTCTGAAGGCACATATCTACATGCCCAGTGATGCACCGATTGCCAACATCAGGGAGGTGCAGGTGTCAGGCGCCGATCTGCACCTGGTGGATGGCCTCATCAGCGATGCCGGCCGCATGGCGGGTGAGGCGGCGCATAAACACGGCTGGTTCGATATCTCCACTTTCAAAGAGCCCTACCGCCTGGAGGGCAAGAAGACGATGGGGTATGAGATCGCTGAATGGTTTGATTGGACCCTTCCTGATGTAATCGTCTATCCCACTGGTGGGGGAACTGGCCTGGTTGGCATCTGGAAAGCTTTTGATGAGCTGGAGCAACTCGGTTGGCTTGGTTCGCAGCGACCGAGAATGGTCGTTATACAGGCACAGGGCTGTGCACCAGCAGTGAGGGCTTTTGAGCAGGGTGCGGATCGAATGCAGACCTGGCAGGGTGCGGCGACGATCGCCTCGGGTATCCGGGTTCCGAATGCCTTTGCGGATCGCTTGATCCTGCGGGTAGTGCGCGCGAGCGGCGGGACTGCGATCGCGGTGAGTGATGACGAGATCCAGAAAGCCCAGAAGGATCTCGCGCAATTTGAAGGCATCTTCGCTGCGCCCGAAGGCGCTGCCACCTACGCCGGGTTGATCAAGCTGGTGGAAAGCGGTTGGTTGGAACGGGATGCCCGGATCCTGCTCTGCAACACAGGGACGGGATTGAAATACATCTCATAGGGAATCTGGCATTTCAGCGCTGTATGTCCCCGGTGAGCATACGCTTGTGCAGCAGGAGGATGGCGCTGAGCATGCCTTCTGGACGAGGCGGACAACCAGAGATGTATATATCGACCGGCACGATTTCGTCGACCCCTTGCACGACAGCGTAATTGTTGAAGAGACCCCCACTGCAGGCACAGTCACCCATGGCGAGCACCCATTTGGGATCAGCCATTTGCTCATACAATCGCCGCACCACAGGCGCCATCTTGCGAGTTACCCGCCCCCCCACGATCATTAAATCCGCCTGGCGTGGTGTTGGCCGGGAGTATTCCATGCCAAAGCGAGAGATATCGTAATGTGAGGCCCCCGCCGACATACCTTCAAAGGAACAGCAGGCTGTCCCGAAATGGAGCGGCCACATGGATCGCACGCGCGCCCATTGGATCACCTGCTTCAGCGATAGCAACTTGATTCCGGGTTCTCCTGCTTGTAATCGGACGACCACGTATCGATCCTCAAATATCCGCTTGGGCAGGAACGCCTATCAATATCATACAGCAGAAAGCACTTGTTCTAACCGCCCTCCGGTCACTCCCGAGCCGCCAGAGAATATTCCGGAGGAGTCTGGCAGTAAGGCTTCCACAGCGGGAGCGAAGCTTGGCCAGGCTTCCCGCAGTGGAGCCCAACACTTCATGCCATTCTTGGAGAAGTTATGTGGAATCTGGGAGGTTTGCTCCTGGCCCGCAAGCAGCGCTTGTGGATTCCAAAATCATCTTCGGTTGAGAATAATTTTCGAGATAGAGGCTACTGGCCGCTGGCCCCTACAACGTGATGCAACGTCTAAGTGGCGCCTTCCTTATGATGCAGACGAGATGAATGTCAACTAAAAAACGCTTTGATCTTTTGTATCGATATCTGATCCTGGCGATTCGGTTGTCTCGACATCCGGTGATCTAATCCCAGCCAACAGGAATGCGGAGAGCACTCCGGAAAGGATATAAAACCCCCCACCGAAATACATCGTGGTGGAGATCCCCAATGTCTCACCGGTTCCACTTGCGAAGGCCATCCCGATCAACATCAGCATAGCGCTAAAGGTGCCGTATGCGCCAAATACGCGCCCTCGAAAATCGGCAGGGGCATGATTCTGGATCCAGGTTTGCGCGCTGATCATCCAGCCCATGAGCGGTAGGCTGATCAGGATTAAGATCACCAGACTGACGTAGTAGAGAGGGATCATCACCATGATAAATATCGCCACTCCCATAATGATGATGCCATACGAGATCAGGTGATAGGGTTTAAATCGACTCCCGATCGAACCCATGACCAACCCACCGATGATTCCGGATAGCCCGCGCACAGTGAGTACAACCCCGTATTCCGTTGCACCAACGCCGACGACATCCTGGAAGAAGGCCACAAGCAGAACTGTCAGGATGCTATCTCCCAGCATGGCAACCCCCAGCACCACGAAGATTCGTGAGAGTGCCGGTTTCCCGGCGACCATACGTATGCCATCCCTGAACTCTCCCCAGAAAGTGGAAAGCGCCGCTCGGGTATCTTCAGTCGCTGCTTCGATCACCTCTACGGCGGGTACTTGAATCAGGTACATGAGAAACGCAGCGAGGATGTAGGTACCGATATCAAACAAGATGACACCCTGCAATCCCCAAAAAGCCAGCATGGAACCACCAATCGCAGGCCCGATCAGTCTCGCGCTATTTTCACCCAACGAATCGAGCGAATTGGCCGTAAGTAATTGATCTTCTTCAACCAGAGTTGGCAGCAACGCATTATTGGCCGGACCGAAGAACTGACTGGCAGCCGATTCGAAGAAACCGGCCAGGTAAACCAACCAGACCAGATCAGCCGAGCGGACACCCAGCAACATCACCAAAACGCCACCACGGATCAGGCTCGATCCAATCATCGTCCAGCGACGATCCCAGCGATCGACGAACACGCCAGCAACGGTCCCCAGCAACAGTGGTGGGATGATCTGGATGATAAACATCCCACCCGTCGCCAAAACCGACCCGGTAAGCTGGTAAACAAAGAATGGCAGCGCAGTAAACATTGCCCAATCGCCGATCATGGAGATCAGCTGTGCCACCCACAATAAGCCGTAGTTACGCCTTCGTAAGACTGCAAGCATAAAAATCTTCCCTCCCGCCTGATTTCAGCTTGTCATTATAGCTGTATTAGTTGATCGGATTTCCTTAATTTGTGAACATTCCCTGCGGCGAAACGTTTGCTCTTGCTATCACAGGCAAAATCTGAAACATTCAAACGAAAACTTGCATGTCGGCATGGCATCAGGTCTACGTCATCTATCCTTTACTTTCAGGACCTATGCTCAAACTACCTGAGTGTAGAGAACTAGAGAATTGCCCCGATGAGGAGAGGGCTATGGCGAGTTCAACCCAGCAGGTC
>JBFFMI010000072.1:0-12554 GCA_041554155.1 Anaerolineales bacterium | reverse complement strand
GGCATCCTCTGGGACAAATCGCCGCCTGGTTTGCCTGGCCTTTCTCCTCGTTGACCAATCGTCTTGTCACGCTTATGGCAACTATTCCTGGCGGGGTCCTTTATAGTGGTCAAATCAATCCGGCCTGGCTGCTCATCTACTACCTAATCCTGTTGTTCCTGACAGTGATGTTTTCCACCACCGCAAAACAGAAATTAGCAGAACGCGTACCCATGCTGCCCCGCATTCGATTGTATGTGCGGCGGTCGACGATCCTCCTGTTCCTCACACTTGCCAACATCTTGCTCTGGAACACCTACAGCCGGCTACCCGATGGATTCCTTCATGCGTCTGTCCTGGATGTAGGTCGGGGTGAGGCCATCCTTATTCGAACGCCTTCGGGAGGTACGGTCCTGATTAATGGGGGTTCCAGTCCATTGCGCCTGGCGACCGAGCTTGGTCATCATCTCCCCTATCCCGATCGGCAGATCGATTGGCTATTGATCGCGGGCACGCAATATCATCAAATCGCAGGATTTCGCGAAATTGCATCAATGGCCGATATTCAGCAGGCGCTCACTGTAGAGCAGGGCAACGGCAGATCTTATCAGCGTGTGATAGACCAACTGCTCTCGGCCGAGATCCCGTTGCATACAGTCCAGCAAGGCCAACGCTTTAATCTGGGTGATGGCGCCTGGTTAGAGATCCTCACATCAGGGCACAACGGGTTTACGCTACTGCTGAAATACGGTCATGCGCGCCTACTTTTTCCAATAGGCCTCTCGCCGGTAGAAATCCCGGAGCTCTTGGCTGATCCAAGAACAGCGGATCTTACGGCGGTATTGATGGCTGATGGTGGTTATGTTGCAGTCAACCCTGCAAACCTGCTTTCCCATTTCAATGCAAAGGGGATGGTGATCTCCTGCCAAATTGGGGACTGCCCGCTACAGGATAATGCTCAGGACGATCGCCATCAGTTGCTCCAAACAGCAATCTACGGGTCAATCGAGATGACAACCGATGGTCAAAGCCTCTGGTTGACGAGCGATACCATTCCATAATTGACGGAATTCGCATACAGTAAAGGAGCTCATCAACGGGAGGTCACCTTTATAGGTTAAATTGCGAATAATAGATGCTTGGATAGGTGAAGACCGTATAATGGGTGCATTCTGCACCTGAGGAGTGTCCATGGCGACTATCGTACCCCCTCGTTCCGAGATCCCCGAGAAGTACCGCTGGAATGCTGAGAGTGTCTTTTCGACCCTGAAGGCCTGGGAAAGCGAATTCAAGCAGATTGAAGAAGCCCTGATGAATCAATCGATCTCAGTGCCACCTGAGGTCAGGAGTGGCCAGGCGCTTTATGAGCTCCTGGAGTCCAGTTTAAATTGGTTGACACGCGCAAAGAAAATCTACTTATATGCCGGGCTAGAGCATAGCGTGGAAACTACAATCGCAGATGCTGCACAACGTTACAGTGAGGCACGTAGCCTGCTCAGTAAAGTTGAGAGTCGATTGGCTGCAATCCAACCGCTGGTGATCCAGCTCGGCAAGGAGAAAATACGCGCCTGGCTAGACGAGGATAAAAACCTCAGTATCTACCGCTTCCATCTCGAGGATATCCTTCGTAAGCAAAAACACGTCCGTTCAAATGAGATCGAGACCTTATTAGGCCTATTAAGAGATCCATTTTCTGGCACATCCGCAGCTGCACAGATGCTTACCAGTGCTGATTTCAAATTCCCTCCTGCGCTAACCATGCAGGATGAGCCGATCGAACTCACGCAAGGCTCCTACCCAAGCTTATTGGCCGATCCGGACCCCAATGTAAGGAAAACTGCCTGGAATCATTATCTGGATCTATATCTCGCACATCAAAACACGTTGGCAACAACGCTTGAGACATCGATCAAGCAAAATGTACTCCTCGCACGCACACGCGACTACGAGTCTTCTCTTCATGCCTCCCTGGACGAATATCGCATACCGACCGAAGTATTCAACAACCTGCTCGAGACATTCCAGACGAATTTGCCACTATGGCATCGCTACTGGAATATCCGACGCGAGGCGCTGGGCGGAAAGCGCCTGCAGGTATACGACACCTGGGCCCCTCTAGCATCTGAGCGCCCTCATGTGCCTTATGAACAGGCCGTGGAGTGGATCTGTGCCGGGCTTGAACCCATGGGCGAAGCGTATACTGCCGCTATTCGCAGAGGTTGCAGTGAAGACCGATGGGTGGATGTATACCCCAACCAGGGCAAACGCGGTGGTGCCTTTTCCTCTGGCGTACATGGAACGCACCCCTTCATCGTGATGAGCTATAACGACACACTCTTCAGCCTGAGCACCCTTGCACACGAACTTGGCCATTCAATGCATTCCTACCTTACCTGGAACAACCAGCCTGTGGTGTATAGTGACTACTCCTTATTTGTGGCGGAGGTCGCTTCCAATTTTCACCAGGCCATGGTCCGTGCTTACCTTCTTGAGCAATTCGACCAACCCGAATTCCGTATCGCTGTGATCGAAGAGGCGATGGCAAATATCTACCGCTACTTATTGATCATGCCAACCCTTGCACGGCTTGAACTGGAGAGCCACCAACGCATTGAGAAAGGCATGGGCTTGACCGCTCAGATTCTGAAAGAATTATGTTTAGAGTACTTTAAAGAGGCCTATGGTCCCGGTGTGGAGCTCGATCCTGAGCGTACCGGCATGATCTGGGCAACATTCGGACATCTCTATGTCGACTACTATGTCTATCAATATGCTACCGGGATAGCTGGTGCATCTGCCTTTGCACAGAAGATACTCTCGGGCGAGTCAGGGGCTGTGGATCGTTATCTTGCCTTCCTGAATGTTGGGGGAGCGTGCTATCCCATCGATGCGCTTTCCACTGCTGGCGTGGACCTGGCATCGCCTCAACCTGTGCAAGCGGCTTTCGACAGTATGGAAGCCTTATTGGATGAGCTTGAATTCCTACTTGGCAAGATCGGCCGTTGAGAGGCTCACCCAGCGAGAGGGTCATCATCCGCTGGGATGGCCTTTAAAACGAATGTGACGACGAGTATCCCATTGTGGATATTTTGAGCATGGGAAATGACTTGATAGTTGTCATAACTGGAATGCTCGAGGCGTTTTGCAAGCATCTCTTCAATCTCGGCAAAGGCTATCTTCACCTCAGGTACCTGTTCGCTCATCGTCTCAACGATTCCGGGCAGTTTTATTTTCCGGGTTAAGACGAGCAGCTTATAAGGCTTTCGCTCGCTGGACATTCCCACTCTCCCTTTTCGGTCTGGATCAAGAGCGCAACAGACATGCTAGGCGTCACCTCTCCAAACATCAAGCTGCAAGAGGCATGCCCAACCCCTTCCCTAGGTTGGATGCCCTATTATAAAAGAGGTCCCAACAATGATGCAGGAGCGATTTAACTCGCTCCTGCATCATCTTCAAGCTCAGCCTGCCATTAAAAATCAGGAACGTCCCCACGCTCCCGATGGAGGCGCAAATTGTAGTGCGCTAGCGCGCTAACCCGGGAATAGCTTGTATGACAATTTCACCATGGTACGCGACAAGTGCGGATAATTGGCGTATGGAAACAGCAACCCGATCCCCGCGTTGAATCGCTCGATAGGTACGCTTATCAAGAGAATGCGGGCAAGCTTTCCCCTCTAAAACGCGGGCCAGGAGCACACGCGACTGTCGATTGAGTAAAACCTCTGCCATGGAATTTCCTTTTTTGACGTTTGGTCGAGGGAAGTAGGTTAGCAAGAAACATGCCAGGTGGGTTGATTCAGCATCAGCGCCCATGCAACAAACCGACCAGGTTGTCCTGCAAGAAATAATATGAAAGGATGGAAACCTGGCGAGAAACCTGAAAAGGGAGCATTTTCGGGACTTATGTATGATCTCATCATCCAACTGATCCAAAACCGTTTTCAATCCATGCTTGCGGGCTACCTGGAATGGCCCAACGTACAGGAGTGGCTGCTCACATTTGTTTTGTTGATGCTCTTCGGCATCGTTGCACTGAGGGTTGGATTGAGTTCGGGATTGCTGCGGGAAGAGGCGACAACGCTGAGAACCTCACAGCGGCTCCTGCTCGCCCTTCGCCTCCTCATCCACCCGGCCTTGACTGAAGAGACAATTTTCCGTGGTCTGCTCCTCCCAGCTGCAAATGGGAAAAGTCTATCCATGGCTGCCTGGTTGTCGCTCAGCGTACTTCTATTTGTATTGATCCACCCGCTCAATGCCCGGATACTACGTCCCGAAAAGCAGGAGCTATTTACTGATCCGACATTCCTTCTACTGGCAGCGTTTTTGGGGATCGCTACCAGTGCCCTCTATTGGTTTACCGGTTCGCTCTGGCCCGCAGTGACATTCCATTGGTTTGTCGTTTTCGTCACGGCGACAAAGTACACAAGTCATGATGATCGCGATCAAGAAACTTGACCACTCGATCGTGATCACTAGAATCAATTCCAACATAGCTCAGCTCCGCAACGTGTGATTGAGGGGCTGCCAGCTAAAGATACTTGCCAAAGGAAGATACCGTTCATCACACTTACCACCCCGTGGAGAACTGTTTCGTACACACATGATGGTTGAAGAAGATGAGGAGGCGCTATGAAGCGTCGGATCCGGGGACTTAAAAGACGGGCAATCCAGCTTGATCTAAACCTCTATCGCACTGAGGTGCCCATTCGAGGTCTGGCCGATTCCCATCTGAGCGTGGTGGACCTGTGGCCTGAGGGGGTTAATCAAACCATCGTATTCGTGCACGGATATGCTGGGGTGGTAGAGACCTGGGAATACCAGATCAATCATTTCAGACAGCTCGCGCGTGTCGTCGCGCCTGATCTACGCGGTCATGGTCAGAGCGATGCCCCCTTCACTAGCTACACCATGGAGGAGCTTGTCGAAGATCTGGAGACCATTGCCGATAGGCTGGGTCTCCCCGAGAAATTCACACTCATTGGTCACTCATTCGGTGGCTCGATCTGTGTTGAGTATGCCTTCCGGCATCCAGAGCGACTAAACCAGCTGGTCTTGTTGACCACCGCGGGGGAGTACCCCGTCCAATTCGCTGTCAAGTTGCTCTCACGGATCCCGACAGCAGCCTTCCGCCCCTGGTGGCGCTTCCGGCCGCGCTGGAATGCCGATATCCACGTGATGAAGCGCATGATGCTCAACAACCTCAGCACCTGGCGCGGCTGGGAAATGATGGAGCAGATCCAAACACCAACCTTGATCGTCACGGGAGAACGGGATCGCTATTTTCCACGTGAGGTCTTTGATCGTGTCGCTGAAACCATCCCGGGTGCGGAAGTTGTCGATATCGGCGCCTCCAAGCATAAGGTTCAGCTTGAACGGCATCAAGCAGTTAACCGGGCAATTGAACGTTTCATTGCCGGGGGCGAGGGCGGCAAGCGTCTCTCCTGGCGTGAACGATCCATGGATGGTGATCAATCTCAAGTGAGACCCTGGTTGCGAAGTTATGATAAACATACACCGACTACCATCCCCATTCCGCGCCAGGCCATGCACAAATTTCTGGAAGTCGCGGCTGACTGGTTACCCAAGCAGACTGCGACCATTTTTTATGATTCCCAATTGACCTACCTGCAACTTGAACGCATGGCGAATCAATTCGCTCATGCCTTGCATGGATTGGGTATCCGTCCAGGTGACCGGGTCATGGTCATCCTGCCAAACATGCCTCAATTGATCATTGCCTACTATGCTATCCTCAAGTTGGGTGCTGTCGTCGTTTTACCGAACCCTACCATTGACGCACCGGGGGTTAAACACCAGCTCGAAGAAACCGGCTCGCGCTTGCTTGTGACCCTGGCAGAATTTGGGAATCTGACCGAGTTCGTGCGCCAACACAGTGCAACCACCGTCATCACGGCTACGATACGCAATGCTGTAACAGCGCGCACCTACCGACAGCTGCATACACGCTGGCAGGCTGCAGGCCTGAGTCCAAGCACTGAAACGTCAATACCTGATGGCGCTCTCGAGATGGATAGCCTGATGATGGATGCGGCTTGGGAGGCGCCCAACATCGATGTCCATCCGGATGATCTGGCCGTGATCCTCTACACCAGCGGTACAACGGATGAGCCCAAAGGGGTTTGCCTTACCCACAGAAACCTGGTGGCCAATGCACTACAGACTCGCCACTGGATACCCGAAATGGAAGCAGGAAAGGAGGTCTTCCTTTCGGTCATCCCGCTTACACATAGCTATGGGATGACCAGTGCTATGAACATCCCCATTGCTATGGGTGCTACCATCGTCCTGCTTCCTGTCTTCGAACTGGAACAAGTGCTTGAAAGCATTAAGACCCACAAACCCACAATCTTCCCCGGCGTCCCCTCGATCTATACCGCGATCAACCAGGCACGCAACGTGCGGGACTATGGTCTCAACACCATTAAGGCCTGTATCAGTGGCGCGGCACCACTGCCGATTGAAGTGCAGGAGAAATTTGAGAAGCTTACTCAAGGTCGATTGGTGGAAGGCTACGGGCTAACAGAAGCCTCGCCGGTAACACACGCCAACCCATTTGATGGCCCACCTAAACCCGGCGCCATGGGCATTCCTATCCCCAATACCGATGCCAAGATTGTCGATTTGGTGACCGGTGAAGATCTCCCCGCAGGGAAGATCGGCGAGCTATGGATACGCGGTCCTCAAGTTATGCTCGGATACTGGGCTGGCGAAGGTTTAGCGCCGGATCCAGGCGGAGTACTCGAGCAGGATTGGCTGCGTACTGGCGATGTGGCAGTGATGGATCATGACGGATATTTCACCATCATCAGCCGCATGCGCGACACGATCATGGCAGGAGAATACAGTGTCTACCCGCGCGATGTCGAGGAAGTACTATACGAGAACAGCAAAGTCCTCGAGGTTGCCGTCGTCGGTGTTCAAGCTGAGGATGGGGGCCAGCGCGTTAAAGCGTTCGTGGTCCCGCGTCCGGGAACTGATCTATCGGATCAGGAGTTGATCGCATTGTGTCAGAAACGACTCGAGCCTTATGCCGTTCCCTGGGAAATTGAATTCCGAACCGAATTGCCAAAATCCTTCGTGGGTAAAGTGCTCCGCCGCATGCTCGTAGAATGAACCGGGCTTTTGAACATCGCTGGGCTATGTACACCTGTGTTCTTGTTGATCGATCATGAAGGGTATGGCGTTCTTTCGTAGATGGCGGTATGCTCTTTTTGTTTCGTTGATCCTTCTCACCGGATATCTCATCATGCTACAACCCAGATGGATCCTCAACCGTCTTATGGCCCGCTCACCTGAAGCGTATTACGCCATCCATACGGAACAAAAGATCATCGCGCTCACAATCGATGATGGCCCGGATCCACGTAGTACCGATCTGATCCTAGACACGCTTAACAAATACAATGCAAAGGCGACATTCTTTGTGCTCATCGAACGAATACAAGGCAATGGACCCGTCATTGATCGCATGATTGCAGAGGGACATGAGCTGGGAAACCACTTGCTGCAGGATACCCCCAGTATCCAACATCCAGAATTAGAATTCAGGGACAGGCTTGCAACCGCACATCATCAGCTCAGCACTTACGCGGATATCCGCTGGTTCCGGCCAGGATCTGGTTGGTACAACCAGGAAATGATCCGGAGTCTTGAGCGCTATGACTACCGTCTGGCCTTGGGTTCGATCTACCCATTTGATTCACATATCCCCTCTACATGGTTCGCTTCCCGCTACCTGGTATGGCGCGCGCATCCGGGTGGAATCATCGTGCTGCACGACTTTGGTGCGCGCGGCATACGAACTGTTGAAACACTCGCATATAGCCTGCCACGTTTAGTAGAAAAAGGATATCGGATTGTCACTTTAAGCGAATTGCTGGAAGTTGCGGCCGTAGAGGGCGATTGACCAAATCTCAACTGCACATTATGCTCTCTGGAGAGGAGTAGGATGATGACACAATCCAGCTACAAAAATCTCGCTGAACGTCTTAACCAGCTTCCTGACGGGTTCCCTCCCACAGCAAGCGGTTCAGAAATCCGCCTGCTTCAGAAGCTTTTCACAGCGGAAGAAGCTGAGCTTGCATCGAAGCTGCGGCTCACACCCGAAACTGCCAGAGAGCTTTCCCGGCGCCTGAATCGGGATTCCTTGGATCTTTCCAAATTATTGAAAGGCATGGCTCGGCGCGGTTTGATTACTGCTAAAAAATCCGGGGGCGGTCTTGGCTTCGCCATACTTCCTTTTGCCATTGGGATCTATGAGTATCAGTACGCCACGATCGATAAAGAACTCGCTGAATTGGTAGAAGCTTATATCCAGGAAGCATTTATAAAAGCCTTTGAGATTCAACCCGCTGTGCACCGGGTTGTACCGGTCGGGGCAACCGTCAATATGGATCTACAGGTACATCCATATGAGAGCATTGCCAGTGTCATAGAGACAGGTCAGGCCTGGGGGGTTCAGGAATGTCTGTGTCGTAATCAAAAGGAATTGATCGATGATCCCTGCGATCACCCGAAGGAAGTCTGTATGTCGATCAGCTCGCGACCGGGCGCCTTTGACGGCGCACCATCGATCCGCAGCCTGAGCAAAGAAGAAGCTTATTCAACCTTGCAGGTCGCTGCCGATGCTGGCCTGGTTCACTCGATTAGCAATAAACAGGAAGGGCACTGGTATATCTGCAATTGCTGCAGTTGTTCCTGCGGCATTCTACGGGGTATCAAGGAGTTCGGCATTGCCAACGTTGTTGCCCGATCGCCCTACTATTCGGTCGTCGACGCGGATGCCTGTACAAGTTGCGAACTTTGTCAGGAGGCCTGCCAGTTTGATGCCCTCTCGCACGACACAATTGCTGTCATTGATGATACACGCTGCGTCGGCTGCGGATTATGTGTCCTAGCCTGTCCGGATCAGGCTTTGAGCCTGCTTCGCAGGCCGGACTCAGAAATCCCCAGCGTGCCCATTAATAAAACCGCCTGGCGTGAGGAGCGAGCCGAAAATCTTGGTATCGATCTGCGCGATGTCCTATAGGTAATCACCGCCAGGATGTCCAGTCTCCACCTTCCAGATAGACCCAAGCCTTACATCATGGCCCATCGCGGGAACCAGGCCCTCTTCCCGGAGAATACCCTATCGGCTTTCCGCCAGGCTGTGACCGATGGAGCCGATATCATTGAGACCGATCTTCAGCTCACCCAGGATGGTGCCTTCCTTTGCCTTCACGACGCCACGATCGATCGTACTACAGATGGAACAGGGCTTGCGTCTACGTTCAGCTTAGAACAGATCCGTTCCTATAACGCTGCGGCCAGAAACCCGGATTTACCCCCTGAACCCATTCCCATACTGACAGATCTGGCTAAAATCCTCCCAACCACGGTCATGATTGCACTCGAGCTGAAATCTGACGCCTTCTTGAAGCGTGCTACTTGCCATCGACTGTTGGACGAGCTTCGGACGACACACCTGCTCGAGAGGACGGTATTGCTCTCGTTCAATCCACAACACTTAGCCACTATCAGAGCGACAGATCCTACCGTACCCATCGGCTTGATCACATCCAATCGGCCCTGGCCGCCTTCGAACATGGAAATGTTTGGCCCTTATTGGCCCCTACTCATCATCAACCCCTTGCTCGTACTCCTTGCGCACGCGAAGGGACAACTCGTCTGCCCACTGGATCCAACTCCCGATAGTCGCCTCTGGCTCTATCGCGTACTGGGCTGTGATGCGATCCTAACCGACGATCCTGGCAAAACTGCACGAGCATTGGGGCGCCAATCATCATGAACAGTATGGGTATCGTACAACCTTTCATATTAACTCATGGGACCCAATGACAGTTGATAGTTTTAAATTTCTCCCCCGCATCATCGCCACTTTCTACAAGATGAACGAGCGGGAACCGCAATATCCGATCCCCTGGACACCTCTCAAACAGCCCTTGCATGCCATGAAATTTGCTTTGGTCACATCCGGTGGGCTTTATTGCAAGGGCACCCAGGATCCTTTCGATATCGAGCGGGAAAAGAACAATCCGACCTGGGGCGATCCCAGCTACCGTGTGATACCGGTTGATATCCAGCAGCAAGACCTGGCAGTCAGTCATCTACACCTCAACACAAGCGATATCGAGGTGGATTTCAACATCCTGCTACCCATCCAGCGCATTCAGGAATTCGCCCAGCAGGGGCGCATTGGGGCTGTGGCCGATGAACATTATGCCCTGATGGGATATCAGGGGTTCCCGCCGGACAGTCATACCTGGGAATCCGAGTATGGCCCAAAGATTGCTCGCGCTATGCTCAATGAAGGCGTTCACGCAGTGTTACTCACCCCGGCTTGACCGGATTGCGCCATCAACGTGCCCGTGTTGGCACGCACGCTCGAAGCAGCCGGATTGAGCACGCTGCTGATCACACCCATGCCATACTGGGCAGAACGGGTGGGAACACCGCGCACCCTGGCGGTCGAATATCCCTTTGGTCACGCGTTAGGTCTTCCCGGAGAGCCTGCAATGCAGCAACAGATCCTGGCGGAGGCATTCGAGGCATTGGAGAAAATCAAGGATCCGGGCACAGTGATGCACTCCCCCCAGCAGTGGCCCGGGAGTGTGGAGCAAGCTATCCAGCTCTGGCAGCCTCTCGAGCCATCGCCGATCATCACTGCGTTGACCCCGAAGTTTCGAGAGATGCTGCGCAAACGGCGGAAAACATAAAATATCATCAAACCGGAGTGTGCCGAAATACATGATTTTGGTGTTGTAAACACTGGAATTATCCAGGCCAGCAAAAGAGTGGGAGGACTGGTCATTATAGTGGTACCCTTAATCCCATCTTTAATCTGAAGAAGGATATACATTGACCAAAAAGACACCTATGCTCAAAATTCTAGAGCAAACCAGCCGCACATTTTACCTACCCATCATCCGCCTGCCCAAAGATCTGCAGGAGGCAGTTGCATCCGCGTACCTGTGCATGCGTGCGATCGATGAGATTGAAGATCACCCGGATATGGATACGAGTGAAAAATCCTCCCTCCTTCAATCGGTCAGCCTGGCATTGCAGGGTCAACACGCCGTGGAAAACTTCCGCAAAGACGATCTCACAGACGTATACAGAGAAGTCTCTCATCCCCTGCCTGAAGTAACTTTGCGACTGGGGGAATGGGTTGTGCTCGCGCCAAGCATGATCGCCCCACGGATCTGGGAAGCTACGGCTGCAATGGCTGAACGTATGGCGATCTGGGCCCGACGCGGTTGGGAGATTGTCACCGAGGCAGATCTTGACCGCTATACCTTCAGTGTTGCCGGAGCTGTCGGCCTACTCCTTTGCGATATCTGGGGTTGGTTTGAAGGTCTCCAACCCGAACGCAGTCATGCCATCGCGTTTGGGCGCGGGTTACAGGCGGTGAACATCCTGCGCAATCGCCAGGACGACCTGGCCCGTGGTATTGATTTCTATCCCGATGGCTGGAACGATCGTGAAATGGAAGCATACGCACGTGAAAGGCTTGTCGCCTCCCAGCACTACAGCCAGACGCTCCCCGAGCTCTATCGCCAGTTCATCGCGCTCCCACATGCGCTCGCCATCGCTACACTGGATGCCCGCAGTGAAGGCAAGTTGAAACTTTCTCGTAGCGCTGTGCTGAAAATCGTGCGCCAGTACGACAGCGCCTGACCCTTCCAGTTTTGCATCAACCCTAAATTCGAAATAAGATCCCTGTGTGATTCACAAGCGAAACATATTGCTGGTCTGTTCGCTATCGATCAACGGGAGTCTTTCCAGGAGGATTCAATGAAGAACACCCACCTGCTGCTTAAGATCTGCCTTCTGGGATTCTCAATGGGTTTGGCCACAAGCAGTTGTGCCCGGGATCAAACCAGGAATGAACCTCTCTTGCCTTCACAAATTTTGATAGCCGAGGTTCAGGCCGGTGCTAAGGGAAATAACAATAGTGAATTCATCGAACTCTACAATTATGGTGGGGAACTCGTTGATCTTCAGGGCTGGTCATTGGTTTATCGCTTGCCCACCAGCGATGAACACCTGGTCGTAATAGAGTGGGATCAGACCGCGTTAGTACCACCTTATGGATCCTTCTTGCTGGTACGAAAGGGAGAGGACTTTGGCGTTATCCCAGACGCCTACTTCGACCAGGCGCTGAACACTTCCGGCGGTGGGCTAGGATTGCTCAGCCCTGAAGGCGATCTGATCGACGCGATCGGGTGGGGAAAGGCCCCCGAGCTGTTACATGAAGGCGATCCCGCGCCCGCGCTGTCAGATGATCAAGCTCTCACCCGGCGCACAGGCGAACGACCGGGGGAATTACTCGACTCAGATATCAATGGTGCTGATTTTTTCCTCAACCCAGAGCCCCAACCACAGAATGTAACCTCGCTGAATGAGCCGGGTCGGGAACACCGGATACACCTCGAGCTGCTATCACCGGATGAGGTGCAACCCGGTAGTGATTTCGCGTATGACATCAACTTGACCAATCAAGGGCAAAAAATAGTCGATCACATCCTGGTGCAAATAGCCCTGCCGGATTCGCT
>JBFFMI010000071.1:0-12803 GCA_041554155.1 Anaerolineales bacterium | reverse complement strand
GACTTGAACTCGGCATAGAGCTGTGCGGCAAGCGTTTTATTATGTGCCAGGACAAGGGTGGGCCGCTGTGTATCGGCGATGATATTGGCGATGGTGAACGTTTTGCCGGTGCCCGTTGCACCCAGCAACACCTGATGCTTATCACCGCGTTCCAGACCACGGTTCAGGCCGGTGATAGCTTCAGGTTGATCCCCCATCGCACGATAGGGGGCGTGAAGGACGAACTCAGACATGGGTACCTCAATGCCAGAACAAAGGTTCTAGGATTATACCATCGGTTATCGGTGAGCCCTGTCAGTCAACGACGTAGATGGGATTGCTGAATATCCATCCACGCAGCTTGCCAAGGTAGGGGATATACACTTCGACCCGGTATGCACCCGGCTCAGTCACCGTATGCACTGTAGTTCTGGTGCGATCCCAGCGTGATACTTCTCGACCACGGTAGATCAATCTGATCGAGGCAGACTGGGGCAGGTGGATCTGGAGCGTCACACCGTAGCGTAGCTTAACACTCTCCCCCATGCCGACAACGCCCTGCTCGCTCTGGGCGTTGAATCGGAATCCCCGGGTCGGGGCTGGTAGATCGTAGCCAATAAATGCCTGGCCTCTACGGATTGCTGCGAAGATGCGCTCGCGGTCACGTGAAACATCTCCACTCAGCGCTTCGGGTACGAGGACGTGTGTGTTGATGGCATTGAATAGGAATTCATAGGGAAAGATCACCCGGCGAAGGGGGCCCATTCGCATCGGCGTCCCATGCGCATCCGAGCCTCCAATTACACTCACCTGACGTCCTTCTGAAAGCAGTTGATCCCAGCGTGCAAGGGTTTGAGGAAATGGGTTTGAAGCAATTTGGCGAGGATTGAAGGCATAGAAAAGCGCTCTGGGCCGATCCTTCAACAGTGATTTGAACTCGCTCATGAAATTCCATAACTCAAGGCCATGATAGCCGCGCACATCCCAAGCCACCCAGGAGAGATCATCTTCGTTGAAGGCGGGGGCAGCAGGATCGGTGGGATGCGCCAGAAAGCAGACCCCACCGGATTCCACTGCTTGATCGATCAGCGTTTGTGGATTCGGGCTGAATTGTGCTAATTCCCGCCGGGTCTCGTAGATTAACAGATGATTCTTCTGCGGTTGCCGGGCTTGATCGTGGACTTCCTCGCCAGTGAGGAGCAATACACGATTTTGGCCGCGATAATAGTAATCATCCAACCCCGAGACCCAGACATTATGATCCGTAACAACCACAAAATCGAGCCCGGCGTCCAAAGCCGCGCGGGCTACAGTTTCATGCGTTCCATGTCCATCTGAATAGCGGGTATGGACGTGCAGATTACCGACAATCTCATGCGTCATTTCAATCTCCACCCAACAACACAATGGGAGCTCAAGATTAACACAGCCTAATGGTCGAAGCAAAGAGCTTGCCCCGAATGGTTATAATCACATCCATGCTCATTATGTTGAAGAGTTCTCGTTTCTCAGTGTCGCTACTTTTTTTGATCGGTGTGCTCTCGCTCGTAGGTTGCAGCAGTGGGCAAAACGAACTTGAGGCTGCGCGCATCGACTCAGCACGCGCACCAACCCCGCAGGGTCTTCTTGGAGAGGCGTTGGAAGACAGCCCGGGGGTATTTCAGGCGGCGATTTCAACCGCTGCCGATGCGATCATCAACGGTATCAATCTTCGCAGGGCGCAGGATGGGCTTTTACCATGGGTCGTGGACCCGGTGCTTCTCGACTATGCCTATGAGCGGGTAATTGATATGGCCGTGAGTGACTATCTTGATCATACGGCACCGGGGGCAGAACAGATATTGGTTGAGTCTGGACTCAAGGGACGAGACTTTTATGGGAGTGCTGCTGAACTGGTCTTCGCAACGAACAGACCCCTGGAGGAAGTCGCCCAGGTAACGCTAGACCTATGGTTTGAGGACAACGAACATAAAGCTGTGCTTTTCAGTCCTGATCTGCGATTTGTTGGATTGGGATTAATGGGAGATGGGGAACACTGGATCGTCACATTAATCGCGGTGGAGGGCAGGCCGTGATGGAGGTTTTCGTATGAATAATCGCCAGATGGCCGATACTTTTGAAGCGGTCGCCAACTTGATGGAAATCAAAGGTGAAGCAATCTACCGCATCCTGGCCTACCGGCGTGCGGCTGAAACAATGCGTGGGCTTGGGCAAGATATCCGCTCAATTTGGGAAGTGGGCGAACTGGAGGCTATTCCAGGTGTGGGGAAGGCGATCGCAGCGAAGATCGAAGAAATGATAGAGACCGATCGTTTGGCATTTTACGAGACCCTGGCCACTGAGATCCCGCCAGGCTTGCTTGAGGTACTCAAGGTCGAAGGTGTGGGGCCGAAGAAGGCGGCGCAGTTCTGGAAGGATGGCGGGATTACTTCCCTGGAAGAGCTTGAGGTCGCGGCGAGGGAGGGCAATCTTCGTTTGCTCGCTGGCATGGGTCCAAAATCCGAGCAAAAGATCCTTCAGGGCATCGAAGCACTAAAGAGCAGGGTGACGGAACGATTCCTGATCAGTGATGCCTGGGATACCGCCCAAACGCTCATTTCTACGATGCGTGAGCTTGATGAAGTTGAACAAATAGAGATTGCTGGTAGTTTGCGCCGGCAGCGTGAAACGATTGGGGATCTTGATTTACTCATCGCCTCGGCTTCACCGGCACAGGTTATGGACAGCTTTGTGAATTTACCCCTGGTAGAGCGGGTAATTGGTAAAGGTGAAACAAAGACAAGTGTTGAGCTCGTAAATGGCATGCGGGTCCAGTTATGGGTGCATCCAAAGAACCGCTTTGGCAGCGCCTGGCAATATGCAACCGGATCGCAGGCCCACAATGTCAGCTTACGTGAAATCGCTTTGAAGCAGGGGCTCTCACTTTCCGAACACGGTTTTAAACGGGATGATGGAAGTGAACTTCTTTGTGAGTATGAGAAGGATGTGTACAAAACGCTAAATCTGGCATGGATACCGCCGGAGCTCCGAGAGGACATGAGAGAGATTGACGCTTCGCAAACCGAGGAATTTGGCGAGCTAGTTACATTGCAAGATTTACGCGGTGAGCTCCACGCGCATAGTGAATGGAGTGATGGGAAGGTGAGCATAGAGGAGATGGCGCGTGAGGCGCTGGGACGGGGGATGGAATATCTTGTGATCTCAGATCACTCTCGGAGTCTAGGCATCGCCAATGGTCTCACGATTGAGCGCCTGCAGGAACAGCGCAGCGAAATTGAGAAGATACAGAAGAAGCTCGGTACGAAAATTCGGCTTCTCCATGGGACTGAGGTGGAAATCCTGGCGGATGGTGCACTGGATTTTCCAGACGAGATTCTGTCAGAACTGGATGTCGTCATTGCCTCGCTGCATACCTCCTTGAAACAACCACGCGTGCAAGTGACAGAACGATTGCTCCAGGCGGTGCGCAATCCCCATGTGGATATTATTGGACACCTCACGGGACGTTTGATCAATCGACGTGAACCTGCTGATTTGGATGTTGAGGCGATCCTGCGAGAAGGCGCTGCGCATGGGACTGTGTTCGAGATCAACGCAAATCCAGAACGCCTTGATTTAAAGGACAGCCACGCTCGCATGGCCATTGAGCTAGGCTGCCGCTTGGCGATCAATACGGATGCACATCATCCGGATCACTTTGATTTTCACAGATATGGCGTTGGCACGGCTAGACGTGCGGGAGCGGCGGGTGAAGTCGTTTTAAACACCCTGCCCCTCGCAGAACTGGAGACGTGGTTGAAGCAACGATAAATCCCGAGCAAGCGCAACCTCTTCTCCCTACCGGGGTTTTACAC
The DNA here is from genome assembly GCA_041554155.1 of Anaerolineales bacterium. GTDB lineage: Bacteria > Chloroflexota > Anaerolineae > Anaerolineales > E44-bin32 > E44-bin32. The sequence continues at coordinate 8,970 of JBFFMI010000071.1, read as the reverse complement.
ACCGGAGTGTTGAACCACCCCATCAACCACCGAAGGAGAGGCCAGGATGTCCCGCATTGCATTTATTACGGATAGTACTGCATATATTCCCAAAGATCTTGTCGAAAAGTATGAAATTCATGTCGCACCGCAGATTTCAATCTGGGGTGAGGAAAGCTATCTCGATGGGATCGACATACAACCGGCTGAGTTCTACGAGCGATTAGCGACTGCAAAGGTGATGCCGACCACGTCCCAGGCAACCGTGGCGTATTTTCACAAGATCTTCGAGCCTCTGGTCGCAGAAGGCCGTCCGATACTGGCTGTGCTAATCTCAGATCTGTTATCCGGAACCATGCAGTCAGCGGTGCAGGCCAAGGATATGTTCCCCGATGCCACGATTGAGCTGGTGAATTCTGAGTCGGCAGCGATGGAACTAGGGTTTCAGGTACTTGCTGCAGCACGAGCCGCTGAAGCTGGGAAATCTTTTGACGAAGTCGTTGCGTTAGCCAAAGATGCTAAGAACCATACCGGTGTTTATTTTGTGGTGGACACTTTGGAATTCCTACACCGAGGCGGGCGCATCGGAGGCGCACAGCGACTTATCGGCACAGCTCTGAGTATGAAGCCGATATTAAATGTTGTTGAAGGACGGATTGAGTCTTTTGAGTCAGTTCGGACAAAGAAGAAAGCTTTCGCCCGACTGCTTGAAGTGATTGAGCAGAAGACAGCGGGTAAACCGAATATCAGACTTGCGAGCCTGCACGCCGCAGCTGAAGAAGACGCGCGCTATTTATTGGAAGAAGCTTCCAAACGCGTAGACCCTGTTGAAGCACTAATGTCTGAAGTGAGCCCTGCAGTTGGTACCCATGTCGGACCCGGAACCGTTGGCCTGGCCTTTTCAACGGAACTATAGTCCCTTGTAGCAAGAGAAGATTGGTCTTAGGCATTTACAACACATAGACGCCTGTGCGCCACCGGTTGCTGACAATTCCGGTGGCGCCCGATGGTGTCTGAGTTAAGGACAATAAAGGTCCGAAATTGGCATATTTCAGTGGTAGTGGTACAATCCAATTTGTTCGAAAAAGCACGCAATGGAGAAGAAATATGGGGGGAAGATAGGCTCGGGGATCGGTACTCCTGTATTCTCAGAGCTATCCCAAAATTGACAATCCAATTTGCAGGCAGATCGCTGTTGGTAGCGATGGAGGTACAGCCACGGTGAGAGAACGCACCATATTCACACTTGTTGTCTTAAGCCTGGTCTTGCTGACTGTAGGCTTCCTGGTTGCCACGCGGGTCGATCTGAGCGGGTTGATGCCCGAGCAAGCAGCCACGAGCTCGGTGCTCGTAGATCGACTGTTTAACTACTTGATGGGTTTGGCCGTCGTCATCTTCCTGCTGGTTGAAGGCGCGCTGGTCTATGCCGTTATTCGCTTCCGTCGTCGCAAGGGGGATGAGTCGGAAGGACCTGCAATCCATGGCAACAATACCCTCGAAATTATCTGGACGCTCATCCCTGCCATTATCGTTGTCGTGATCAGTATCTACTCCTACCAGATCCTGACTCAGATTGAAAAACCGGTTAACTCGCCGCTTGTTGTGCGTGTGGTCGGGCAGCAATTCATCTGGACATTCGAATACCCTGAAAGTGGTGTTACATCGTCATCGCTGCATCTTCCTGTCGATCGTCCTGTGCAGTTCCAGATCGAGGCGAAAGATGTAATCCACTCCTTCTGGGTTCCGGAATTCAGACTGAAGCGTGATGCGACACCCGGGCAAATTGATGAATTAACCATTACCCCTACGCAACTGGGTCGCTACCCGATTCGGTGTGCTGAGCTTTGCGGCGCTGGCCACGCTGCGATGGTGGGCGAGGTTGTGGTTGAAACAGAACAGCAGTTTACGGCATGGCTTGCAGCTGGTGGCCGCGATCCCATTGGATCAGCATCGGAAGCGGACGACTCCGTAGCATTTGATTCAACACCGGATGGCCGAACAGTATTCGTTGAATTCGGTTGTGGTGCTTGTCACCTGCTCTCTGATGGTGGTGGAGCTGGAATTGTCGGCCCAGCACTGGATGGGATTGGTGACCTTGCCGAAGAACGTGTAGGGGGCGAGACTGCGGGGGAATACTTGCGCCAGTCGATCACAGCACCAAATAGTTATATTGTTGAAGGTTTTGCAGAAGGCGTTATGCCATCAACATATACCGAATTGATGACGCCGGAGCAAATTGATGCCCTGGTGGAATACCTGCTGACCCAATAAGGGATAGGAGTGAACGAACCCATGAGTGTTGAAACCCAGGTGGCTTCTCAGCCGATAGAATGGCGCCGATACTTCCGCTGGAACACCGACCATAAGGTGATCGGGATCCAGTATCTGGTGACAACCTTTTTCTTCTTTATGATCGGTGGAGCGCTGGCTATGTTGATTCGCACCGAGCTGGCGCAGCCAGGACAGGATTTACTCAACGGCGTTGAGTACAACCGGTTCATGACCAATCACGGTTCGGTAATGGTCTTCCTATGGATCATTCCGGTGCTGGCGGGGTTAGGCAATTACCTGATACCCCTGATGATTGGCGCACGCGACATGGCTTTCCCAAACCTGAATGCACTGTCATTCTGGTTGATCCCGCCCGCCGGTTTGCTCATGATCGCTAGCTTCTTCGTCGGAGCTGCGGAGAGTGGCTGGACAGCTTATGTGCCCCTATCTGTAAACGCGCCGCTGGGGCAGACGGTATGGGCGGTAAGCGTGCTCATACTTGGATTTTCTTCCATATTTGGCGCAGTAAACTTCGTTACGACCGTGCTGACCATGCGCGCCGAGGGCATGGGTTTTTGGGATCTGCCTCTATTTGTCTGGGGCATGCTGGCAACGGCCTTGATGGTCCTGGTGTCAACCCCGGTACTTACAGCGGGGATTATATTGATCGCAATGGATCGTCTGGCTGGCACCCTGTTTTTCTCGGTCGCGGCTGGGGGTAACCCGATCTTTTGGCAGAATATCTTCTGGTTTTACTCCCATCCGGCAGTCTATATCATGATTCTGCCGGCCATGGGTGTAGTGTCTGAGATCTTCCCGGTATTTTCTCGAAAACCCATCTTTGGCTACAAGGCCATCGCGATTTCGAGTATGGCGATCAGCATCCTGGGGCTCACAGTCTGGGCGCATCATATGTTCACTAGCGGGATGAACCCGGCGCTACGAATCCCATTCATGATTGCCTCGATGATCATTGCTGTGCCAACAGGCATCAAGATTTTTTCCTGGCTGGCTACGATCTGGGAAGGGAAGATACGTTTCAACACCCCCATGTTGTTTGCGCTGGGTTTTATTTCGCTCTTTCTGATTGGCGGCATCACGGGCATATTCCTCGCTGCGATCCCGATTGATCTCCATGTCCACGACACCTATTTCGTGGTTGCACACATGCATTTTGTGCTTTTCGGCGGCAGTGTTTCAGCCGTCTATGCAGCCCTGTATTACTGGTTCCCCAAGATCACAGGCCGGAAGTACGACGAAAAACTAGGCGTGACCCATTTCTTGCTTAATTTCCTGGGTACAAACCTGAGTTACCTGCCGTTGTTCGTCGCAGGTTTGCTGGGGATGCCGCGCCGTGTCGCGGATTACGCACCTGAATTTGCAATCTACAATCAACTGGCGACACTCGGCGCCTTCTTGCTCGGTATCTCGACGCTGCCCTTCCTGTACAACGTCATCATCAGTTGGATCAAGGGGCCAAAGGCGGGAGATAACCCCTGGGAAGCGCTGACTCTCGAGTGGCAGACCAGTTCGCCCCCGCCGGAACATAATTTTGAGACTACCCCTGTGTTCGAGCGCTGGCCTTATGATTTCGGCGAGCCAGTCGAAGCAGATCTAAAGGAGGCTTCGGCGTCGGCCGGGGACTGAGAGGCGAGCATGAGCTCTAAAGAAATGACTAACGAGGATCACTTTCGAGCGGGTAAAGCCCTGGGTTTGGAGCATATCAAGCTGGGGATGTGGCTGTTTATCGGCTCCGAGGTTATGTTTTTTGGAGGCCTGGTTGCGGCATATCTACACTATAAAGTGAATAATCCTTCACCCATGGAGACGGCCTTACTCGATGTCACCCTGGTCGGGATCAACACCTTTATCTTACTCACTTCAAGCTTTACTGTCGTCCTTGGATTGGCGAGTATTCAACGAGATGACCGGGGTGGGTTGATTCGTTACCTCGGGTTGACTTCGCTATTAGGTGTAATTTTCCTCGGGGGTCAGGTCTACGAATTTATCGCGCTTTACCAGGAAGGTGTGACCCTCAGCAGCAGTGTCTTTGGGTCGAGTTTCTTCACCCTCACGGGCTTCCATGGTTTGCACGTACTCATCGGCGTCGGCTGGGCTCTTGCCACGCTGCTGAAAGCCAGCCGGGGGGGATATTCGAGCCAGGATAACGCTGGCGTGGAGGCCTTCGGTCTCTACTGGCACTTCGTCGATATCGTCTGGATCGTGCTGTTCACGATCATATACCTGGTGTAGGGAAGGTCAGAGTGATGGAAAATTCACAAAGCACAAAGCCGGAGAAATCCGTTCGGACATATGTGATTGTTTTCGTGGCGCTGGCGGGGATCACACTGATCGAACTTCTACTTTCAGGTTCTGGTGCTGGCCTCGCACGGAGTGTGCTCAATACGCTATTCATCCTGTTTTCGCTGGCGAAGGCTGCATTGGTGGCGAGCTTCTATATGCATCTAAAAGGTGATAACCGTTTCTATACGTATACCTTCCTGTTGCCCGTGGCGCTCTTCCTGGCTTTCGCGCTCTTGATGATCATTCGTTAAGTCAGCTAAAACATAGATCGCATCGAGCATGAGCACAGTCACCGCAGACGCCAAAACCTCACGTTGGAAAGATTACCTTCTGTTAACGAAGCCCATTGTGGTGCTTTTGTTGCTGGTTACCACACTAGCAGCCATGATCATTGGTGCAGGGCAGATGCCTCCCATCGGTCTTATGTTCTGGACCCTTGTGGGGGGTGGCCTAACCGCCGGCGGCGCCAGTGCTATCAATCAGTACATCGATCGTGATCGGGATAAAGCCATGTCCCGCACGAACAAGCGACCGGTGCCCGATGGCCGCTTAAGCGGGGGGCAGGCAATCCGTTTCGGCATCGTTCTCTGCCTGCTTGGTGTTGGTATCCTGGCGGCACTGGTGAACGTGCTCAGTGCCGTATTAGCTTTTATCGGGATCCTCTACTATGTCGTGCTCTACAGCCTGATCCTTAAACCTTCAACGCCGCAAAATATCGTTATCGGCGGAGGAGCAGGAGCAATCCCACCTTTGGTCGGGTGGGCGGCAGCAACCGGTGGTTTAACCATCCCGGCCTTCTTCCTCTTTGCTTTGATCTTCTTCTGGACACCGCCACATTTCTGGGCGCTTGCGCTACTGAAAGAACGGGATTACGCACGGGCCGGGGTGCCGATGCTGCCGGTCGTGATCGGCGAACGCGAGACACGCATCCACATCCTCTTATACAGCCTTCAGCTGGTCGCCTTCTCATTGCTTCTCCCATTGGCGGATCTTGGCGGGGGTCTTTATATGCTTCTTGCGGGTTCGCTGGGGCTTGTGCTTGTGCTCTTCGCTGTTCAGCTCTGGAAACAAGGTGGCAACCGACAAGCCTGGGGGATGTACCGTTATTCCAGCACCTACCTGGCGTTGATCTTTTTCGCGCTGGTTGCAGACACCTTGATCTTCCCTTGATCGGATAAACTACGACATTACGGGGATAGGGGCACGAGATGTCGTGTCCCCTTTGCTATTAACCACGCGCTCTAAACCTCCAGGAGCTTTGGACTTCGAAGGATTTTTTGTCAATGATGCAGGATGGGCGATCGATTGTTCAGAAGTTGACGTTGAGGGCAAAGGTGGTTGCCCTTGATCTACGCTCGATTTGAACCATCTTTCGAACTCGCACTATTCCGCTGTAGCCAGAAGAATACAACCATGAGAAGCAACAAGCCTCCCACAGGTGCTCCAACGGAAACCCAGGCGCCCAGGTTGGGTGGATTTGTAATTTGCTGATAGAAGCTGACCTCACCCGCTCCCTCGTCACTTTCTATCTGTATCGTCACCTGCCATAAGCCAACGTCCGGGATAGCGAGATGCGCGGCATACTCGGTAGGAAGTGGGGCATAGTCGTGTGTTGCGATTTCCTGCAATGGTGTTGATTCAAATTCAACAGGTTCAGCCAGAATGATGACATTGGCATCGAGAACATCCTCGCCAGTTGCAGCCAGGATGACCTTTGCTTCGACATTGAAATTTTCAACCGTGGGTGGTGTGGGGGAGGTCACCGCACGAATAAGAAAAGGACCGGATGGCTCATTATCGAGTCTTACTCGACGTCCACCCACACCGGGTCCTGAAGCAAAGGCGCTGAAGGTGCCGGAGATGGAGAGGATCAGCAAAAAGGCGAACCAAGCAATAGAACGTTTCATCGGCTAGATTCCTATCATGCGGGTTCCGCGCATCTCCATCGGTAAGTTGAAGATGGAAAGTGCTGCGATGGCCAGCAGAACAATCAGGATTGCCCATGGCAAAATTTCCCGGAAGGCGGTCTCCGGATCCGGTTGTCGTCTCAACCCGATTTTACCCAACGTGACAAGGGAGAGGGAAAAACCACCAAGAAGTGCCAGGATTTGTAGTGGGAAGATCATGCTTTGGGGGATCAGGAAGCTCATGCTCCAATTGGGTTGGGTGCCGAATAACGTGATTCCATGATCAAGCATAAATGCGTGAAACACCGGTATGATGGCCGCCCCCCCGATGGCAAGGTGGAAACCGTAATGCGCGAGCCAGATGGCCAGGCCGATAGGAACAAAGGCATTCGAAAACTGATCAGCGATTTCTTTATATCGTTTTGACCCAACCAGGCGACCGCTGATCCGTGAGAGTGCAACCAGGAGCAATGCCGGCAGTAATAGATTGCCGATTCCAAAAATGATCAGCAGGCGGAGCGCATCTGATGTGAGCCCAATCGATCCAAGCCAGGACTGTAGGGCGTAAACGGGGGGCACCATACCAAACGCATTACTCAAACCCATAAAGGCCAGGCTGACGAGCAGGAGTGCCCGATCCCAGCGAGCGGGCTTCTGCGATGTGATCAGTTCGGTTAACGGGTAGCGCGAAGCAAGGGAGACATTATCGTATGGACAAGCCCGGGCGCAGTCCAGACAAAACGTGCAGTCCATGTTGGACGTGATTGTGGGCACGAACAATTCAGTGCCACAGCCCAGCACCTCGGAGCTATCGCGCACGCACTCCTTGCCTTCACACGTTCGACAAACTTGCTGGCTCGAAGCCTTGATTTGCAAAGGTGAGGCCAACGAGTAAACAAAGTTAAACGAGCCCAGTGGGCAGACATACTTACAAAAAGCAGACTCGCTGAAGATGGCTTCCAGGAGGAAACTAGCCAGCACATAGGCTACGGCTACCCAGGCTGTGAGCCATGGGCTGGCCCATAAATCCAGCCATTCATAAAGCCAGAAGATGAAGAACAGAGAACCGATTGCAATCCACTTGTTTCGCAGAAACGAGGGCCATCGTTTCCCGCCCTTACTGAGTCGTTTTGCCATTGTGCGTGGGAGCGTAAAAGGGCATCCCATGCAGAAAAGATTGCCGGCGAGCAGCAGGATCAGGATGACTATTCCACGATAGTGAACCCATGAGAGCACCGTTGCGATGTTCGCCGGGGCCAGCTGGGAGCCTGTGAACCCGTCGTAAATGATGAGCAGCAGGAGCATTCCAAGCGCAAGTTGCAGGATCAGTCGACCCCAGCGCCAACGGAAGAATTTGCCCAATATGGGAGCGTGTAGAAGATCGACGGATCTCATTGTGCGAAGCATACGCAAGGCAGAAAAGATAGCAAGACCTAAGGCTCAACCAGGACGGGGAGAGTCCGCAGGAGTAAACGCCCATCCGGCATGATGGCGGAAATTGTGATCACCCAATCGCCTGCCATAGTCCATTCAAAGGGTACGGCGAACGTTCCCTCTTCACCTTTAACCTGGTTGACAATGACGGGGGTCATCCCGGCATGAGACATATCCCCCCTGACATCTATTGAGAAATCTCCTGCGCCAGCATCTTGCCCGTTTGAGATTTGTATCATGAGCAGCGAAGCCCCGGTGGTTGGGGGTGCCGGGATTACTTGCATCTCCAAAACGAGTTCAGGGGCTTCATCTCGCGCCTCACGCCGGCCACAGCCCGAGAGGCTGATCGTGAAAAGCAACAATAATCTAAGGATTCTGGATGGGGACATTAATTGTAAGCTCTCCATGATGTTGACAATCAAGTGTGAGGGTTAGCTCATCCCCGGGGCTCAAAATGCGGGTCAAACCCATAAGCATCACGTGAAAATCTCCTGGTTCCGATGCAACTGTTTCGGAATTGAATAGCGCAATTTGTTCCTGTTGCTCCATGCTCATTGTGCCATCTTGGTTCATGACACTGCGGTGGAGCTCTGTTTTCATTGCAGCGGACGTATGGGCTCGAAGGAGGGTGTCATCGATCTCGAAGCTCGTAATTTGAAAATACACGGCTGAATTTCCCCCCGTTTATCCTGGCCTCGCCCAGGCTTCGTCGATCTGGATTCCTGGTTGTGTGTTAGCGCATGCCGTTAGCAAGGAGGCGGTCGTGAAATGCAGCAATACTAACCTTTGGGCGCGCATGGGATTACTCCGTCTGAAGGTACTCAATATCCGTCACGAAATCCGCAGGTACGCTCCCAAAGGGATAGTGCGTTCGCAGATTTCCTTCCTTATCAATGAGAAATACGCGTGCCGTGTGGGTGATCAAGTAGGTATCCGGGTTCTCTGATGGTTCCCGGATGGCAATAATGCTGTAGTCATCCAGAATTTGATCAAGCTGATTTCGTTCGACCCACAAACCAATAAAGTCTGGATGGAAGCGACGCATATAGGCATCCACAGAGTCGGGGGTCTCGCG
>JBFFMI010000070.1:0-12824 GCA_041554155.1 Anaerolineales bacterium | reverse complement strand
GATCTCTTGCGACCGAAGACGCCCAGCAACGCCATGTTGTACGAGGTGATCGAGCTATACCCAAAGGCAGCGGTGGCCAAACCGATCGCGCAGGTGAGCGATACCCAGCGTGTCTACGTGGTCGTACGGGACCAAAATTTCTTGCCGGTGCCCTCGGCTGCCGTGACGCTCGTGGCGCACTTTCCCGACGAAACGCGCACACTCTTGATGGCACCCACAAACGAAGCAGGGATCAGCCAGCTGGAACTACAATATCAAGATCAGCCGATCGGCGCCCAGATTGACCTGGAGTTTTACGTCTCCTCCGGGACAGTCATCACAACGACGAGGGATTCATTCCGAATCTGGTGGTAGGGGAGAGAGCAACCGCAGAAGCGGGTCATTTTGCTCCTTCTGATTTCAAGTTCTGCAGATGCTCTGTTGCTTAACAGAAGAACACCTCCCGGCGGGAGGTGTTTGCTCTAAGAGTACGTATGGGCTTAAAGAGGTCTGAGCACCCGATCTTCACGCAATTGCTTGAACCACAGCGAAGCGCCGCGCGGCATTGATTCCAGCGCGGCCTCCTGCCATGCGCGTACTCCCAATGCCTGCACCGTCTGCGGGCGGTAGCCCACCGCACGCCAGGCACCCACATGCTGCGCCAGGTAGGGCGGCAGGAAAAGCAGTGAAGCCTCACTCTGCAGCTCGGTTGAGGCGGTTTCCACCTCATCCATCAGCGCCGGGATCGCCTCATCTAAGGCAAGTCCACTTTCGAAGTACATCTCATCGATGCGGGTCACCAGGTTCTCGACCTGCCAGCCGGCCAGGCCAGCGATCTCGCTATTGCGCAGGATCAGCAAGAAAGCTTTTTCACCAAATGCAGCCATCACATCCTGGCGGGTCATGCGTTTCTTGCCTTGGGTGACCTGGGTAATGAAGCGGGCGATGTCGTCAGCGTCCTGAGGGCGTCCGCGCCGCACCACCAGCTCGCCCGGGCGGGCGACGGGTGGCTCGGGTAACAACGGCTCTTCCGGCTTGGGAAGGCCTTGCCAGGCATCCTGGACTTGATCCCAGGTGTTCTCAAAGGACCCGTTGTTGCGTATGACGACTTTCGCGGCTCGCAGCTTCAAAGCCTGCGGGGCCTGGGCTGCGATCCGCTGCCGAGCTGCAGCTTCCGACATTTTGCGCTTGTGCATCAAGCGTGCGATCTGGAGTTCTCCGGGTGCGTCCACCACCCAGATCGTATCGCAGCCTGCAGCTAAATCAGATTCGAGTAATTTAATGGCCTCAATGACGACAACGCTCTGCTTGGAGCGCCGGATGAGCAAATCAACTGCATGGGCAACAAGGGGGTGAACGATCGCTTCGAGCTGGTCTAAGGCCTTGGGATCAGAAAATGCGATCTTGGCTAGTTTGCCCCGGTCAATCTGCCCCTCGGCGTCCAGAATCCAATCTCCAAAGGTCTTCAATACGAGCGGATGTCCAGGAGCACCCTGTGCCATGGCGCGGTGTGCAAGCGCGTCAGCATCGATGCCGTAGGCGCCGAGATGCTCAAGCATCTTGCGCACGACACTCTTGCCTGTGGCTATGTTGCCAGTCAAACCGATGACGTACTTTCCGGGCCAGCGGCTCAAATTGGGCTCCTTCCGAGAAAGTAAATGTATTCTAGTCGGCGCAGAGTGCGTTTGTCAAAGCATTCGTCCGGTTTAGCGCGGTGAGGTATGGTAAACCTGGGAGCCCACTGCAACATATAGGTCATTCGGGGGACCGAGAGTCATGGCGCTGATCTCGCCATCAAATGGATCCGTGGGGACATATTGCCCTTGATAAACCAGGCGCATGCTGTAGTGGAAGACGCTGTTGCTCAGCAAATCGAGAAAATAGAGTGATGGCTCAGGGGGTGCCGAGTAAGACATCTCCACAGGGACGGCGCCCGGTATTTGCTGCGAGCTGGCACGATCGGGCCGGTCATCCTGGAAGAATGGCTCAGCATCACATTCAACCCGGAAAGCGCGACCACCATCTTCAGTGGATTCGCGGAAGCGCCGGCAGCGATCGATGCGGCCATCAGCGTAGAGGATGATCAATTCGTCCTGTGCTAAAGCCAGATCGATGGCGCTTTTGAGATCTCGAACTTCCTCTACAAAGTAGAGTTCGGGAGTGCCACTGAAAAACCCGCCGGCTGCCTCGTAGATCCACACCGCGTTGACAACTGGATCCAGGACGAAGAGATCCTCGCCATACACGTCGATGGCCTGGATGCGTCCCCAACCCAGGTCCGGCGGCGTAAGCTGTGCCAGGGCGGGCTGCTTTTCGGGGGCACAATAAAGCAAGGTGCCATCTTCATCGATCGCCACAACACCCTCCTCGCCCAATGCGCCGGGGGCACGCTGGAGCACGAGATCGATGGGCGAAGTTAGCGCTTCATAGGTGTTCTTTGAGTCCCAGCATTGGAAAGTCGAATCGATGTCAAACCCGCGCTCGGGAGTCCCCCAGGCATGGCGGATCACTTCGTTTGCATTATCCAGGACGTAAATATCCGTGGCAGATGCAGCCAGGCTGGTGATATTGGCATCGGATCCAAAACCGCCTGACACGAGCGGGCGGAAGTCAAGGCGGGCGATCAGGTTCAGCTCATCAAGAACTTCCCGGACCTCTTCACGTAACATCTGGTACTGTTCGTTCTCGCCGTAGCGGCCGGCCAGTTCCAAGAACTCCAGCGCATTTTCCCAATCGCCCCTGGCTTCCTGCGGAGATTCTTTCAATTGTGCTGCTGCCACTGAAGCCATGGCCTGGTTGAGATTGAGCTGGAATTGTTCAGAACGACCCTTGCCAAAATAGATGAGAGCTGCAATTGCGACGACGATGATGGGCACGCCGAGAGCGGTGGCAGCCAGGATGCGGCGTGATAATGCATCGGGATGCAGGGGTTCTGCCAGTCCAGGTGCCAGGCGTGTGAGTGCATCTGAGAGCATGGCCATCACCCTTGAGAAGCCCAGCAGAGCCTGCGCCCGCAATCGCTTCATAAGTAATGTAAGGCTCAACCCTCGCCGCCTGCGTGTCCCCGTCATCCTGGGTATGGTTCCCCTGCCCACAGACGGTTGCGCTTCGCTCTGCCCTGGCTCAACCTGCGACTCAAATTCAGAAAAGGTTGGTTGTAATCCCGCTTCGCCCTGACGCACAATCCGCGCCAGGAGTCCGGTCAGGTCCTGGTTGCTGGCAGCGACAAGGCGGTCGATCGCCTGATCGAGTTCTAAAGTGGTCAGGCCGGAAAGTGTTGAGTCTGACCATAATTCGGGTGAAACGCCGCTCAAGATCAACAAATCGCCGGGCAGGACTTCAATGTGATGGTAGCGTACGAATGGGGCAATGCTGACACCGAGAGGGCGCTGGGAGGCTTCCTCAGATTGAAAGCGGACGACCTGGCCTGGGCGGATCAGGATTGCCTGGCCGATCCCGCTCTGTCCGATATATAAGTCTCCGCCGCGCAAAACGCCAGAAAGGAGACTTCCCTGTAAATTCGTGGGTTCGGAGCCACTCTGGTTCGAGTCGATTAAGTGATCGTTGACGATGCTGGCTGCCTCACGTAATGCTGAGGTGACTGTGCCCGGGGCGCCGTAGAAGGCATCGGCAGAGAGTTTGGCTAAATGGTCTAGATGGCCGGGCGCAACTGGACGAGGAGAGTGCAGACGAAGGGTGAGCAGTAAATAATCATCCGAGCGCCCGCGCGCAGATCGCCGTGGCGCAGTCTGCGCCAGCGTGCCAGGTGGTGGTGTGATGCGAGCGGCACCACCGGCAATGTGCATCAGGGCAACGTCGGCTTCGAAGTTCTGAGACATGCTGGTTATTGTACAGCCCCGGACAAGGGGTCGCAATGCAATGATGCAAGAATACGGCCGTGACTGGTACAATCGAACCTGCCGAAAAACCTGGAGCCCGGGATGATTACCCGCATTTTACGAAGCATTGAAGCGCTACAGCAGATCGAGCCGGACTGGCATGAATTGCTCGCCCGGCAAGCCGGGACTTCACCTTTCCAGACAGCGCACTATAACCAGATATGGTGGTCGACACTGGGCGGGGGGGAATGGGAGCAGGGGGACCTGTGGCTGTTTGCTGGCTACGATCAAGCCGATCGCCTGATCGGGCTGGCGCCATTATTTATTGCACCGGGAGAACAGCAGGCACTGCGCCTCATCGGTAGCCATGAGATCAGTGACTACCTCGATCTCATCGTGGATGCAGGTCATGCCAAAGCCTTCATCGAAGAACTTCTCACGCAGAGTATGCAGCAAGATGGGTCTGCAGGTCAGCGGTTGATTCTGGACAATCTGCTTGAAGACTCGCCAAACATTCCATTGCTCGAACAAGTTGCAAAAAGCCTTGGGTTGAAGTTTGCACGCGAGCGAACCGATCCAGCGCCTCTCTTGATGCTGCCATCAAGTATGGCCGGCTATCTAGAAGGTCTGGGCAGTAAACAACGTAAAGAATTTAAGCGTAAGATGCGTCGAGCTGCGGAGTACCCTGCCAGGGTAACGTGGAGGCTGGCGGATCAGGCCAATACATTCTCCGATGAGATTGAGATTTTTCTGGAACTTATGGCAAATGATGCGGAGAAGCGCGAGTTTCTCAGCGAACCCATGAAGCAACATTTCCGTACGCTGGCGCTGGAGGGAAGTCCTGAAGGCTGGATTAAGCTGGCCTTCTTAGAGGTTAGTGGAAATCCGATTTTTGGTTATCTGAACTTCATCGCCCAAAACCGGATTTGGGTCTACAACTCGGGTTTCGATCCTGACCATTTTGCACTATCCCCTGGCTGGGTTTTGATGGGACATCTGATCGAGTGGGCGATCCAGAACCAGCTTGAAGCCATCGATTTTCTGCGTGGGGATGAACAATACAAAAACCGCCTTGGCGGCATCGATCGTTTTGTCTGCCGCCTCACGATTGAATCTTGAAACCAGATCCGCGCGCTCGCGAACGCCAAAGGCGTGTTCTCTCCTATCTCCTCGCTTTTCTCGCAGTGGCTTTCTGGGGGGCTTCGTTTGCGGCTACGAAGACGGCGCTCAATCAGCTCTCTCCGGCTGTTCTGATTTTCAGCCGAACCACCATTGGAATCATGGTCTTGGCTGTCGTTGCCCTGGCAACCCGAAGTATGGTTGTTCGCATCTCCATTCCTCTCTGGCAATTGGTGCTGTTGGGCTTTTTAGGAATCGCCTTTCACCAGGGGGTTCAAGCGGAAGGTCTCAAAACCACCTCAACAACAGATACTGGTTGGATCATTGCGACGATACCGATATTCGTCGCTTTACTTGGCTGGCAGTTCCTTGGAGAGCGGATGTCCCGGTTCAGAATCCTGGGCATCGTTATCGGCGCCATTGGCGTCATCCTGGTGATTAGCGATGGGCATATCAGTCACTTTTTGCGGGCGTTACCGGATCAACTTGGAAATGCCTATATTCTTCTAAGCGCACTCAACTGGGCTGTATTCACTGTCTTGAGCAAGCGCTGGTTATTTACCGGAGCATCCGCACCGGAAGCCGAAGCTGGGGGGCGCAGCGATTTCGGCAAGATGATTCAGGCCATGCTGCGTTTGATGTTGATGGGGTGGGTTTTCATGCTGCCCTGGCTGGTGGGTAGCGCACCCCTGGGCGCATTAACAATCATCTCCCCCTCGACGATGCGTGCGTTGCTCTTCCTGGGCATCGCATGCTCGGGTTTAGCCTACATTTTCTGGTACGGGGCACTCACCAGGCTGGAGGCGACCGAAACAAGTGCATTGCTCTATGCTGAACCCCTGGTGACTCAAGCTGTCGCCTGGTTCTACCTCGCTGAACCTCTGAATTGGGCAATTTTCGTGGGAGGGGCGGTAATAATGCTGGGAGTGTGGCTTGTAGGGCGTCAGTAAAGCTTGCTCGTATGCCGCTGGGTTGATTACCAGGGCCAGAGACCAAACCAAATCGTAGCGAAAACACCGATAACAATCAACGAAATCAAACCCAGGATGGCCGCGAATGTGTTCAGTCTCCGGTAGCGGCGCACCCTGCGTGGCTTTATCGAGCGCGAGCTGGGAACAGCTAGAATGACGATGGTAATGTTGTCATCCCCACCTCTTTCCAGGGCAAGTTCCGTCAGGAACTCGACACCTTCCGCTGGCTTAAACGCGGTGAGGCCACGGTATATTTCCTGATCCTCCACCAGGTCAGTTAACCCATCGCTGCATAAGAGCACGCGGTCGCCCCTGCGCAGGGAGACCCCCTGGTTGGCAAGACCCTGGCGATCACTCTCGCCATCCTTGAGCCGCATGCGCGAGTCGGGCTCAGGGAGTTGATCGCCCCCGATATGCCGACGGAGGATATGGGCGTGTGGATGTCCACGGGCTTCATCCGGCCCGATGATGTCATATTCAATTGCCTCTTGAACCCAGGTGTGGTCAATTGTGATTTGCTGTAGACGGCCACTGCGCACCAGGTAGATCCGGCTGTCACCGACATGCGCAGTATACAGTTGGGATCCGACGACCATCGCAAGCACCACCGTAGATCCCATGCCGGAGCGTTCTTTCTGGGCGTGGGCAGCAGCAGAGACGACCCGACCGGCCTCGATGATGGCGCTCTGGATCTGCGGTTGCGGATCACCCCCCTGGAAGGAGAGCAGTCGCTGGACCAATGTATCAATTGTGAGTTGAGCAGCTACTTCGCCCGCCTGATGGCCTCCAATTCCGTCGGCAACCATCGCCAGCGTAACCACGGTGTTGTCAACCTCGACCAGGTAAGTTCCCAGGTGGTAGCGATCTTCGTTGTTGGGGCGCCGTTTTCCCGGATGCGTAGATGCGGCGGAAACAAGCAGGGTTTTCTCGTAGGGGATCACGTTGGGGTTTCCTCAGTCGATTCTTCCACTTCGCCCGGGCGTGTGATGCGGATTTCCCGCACGGGTGGTGGGTTCACAAAGGCGAACCTATACCCGCTTCGGCCAAAATGGACAATATCACCATGAGACAGTTTTTGTCCAGCGGGGGGTATCTCCTGGCGATGGATCCAGGTGCCAGATTTCGAACCCTGGTCTCTTAGGAGATAGCTTCCATCAACCTGTCGGATGATGCGGGCGTGTAATCCCTCAACGGAGGGATCATCAATTGGAACCGCAGCGAAGTTTGGATCCCGGCCGATGCTGATTTCGACGCCCGTAAAATAGATTGTGCCAGGACTATCGCGGTCACCGTCCAGGGGATGCAAATAGGCTTCGATTGGCTCTTCAGGTATCTCCTGACGCAGTTTCGAAACCGGACTTGGGTCGGTTGACGGCTTTGGTGACCAGCCGGGAAGTTGTACCGACGAGCGTTGACTCACCGAGAGAAGCACTGCGGCCAGGGCGATGCCGCCAAGCAACACACCCATGGCGATAAGCAAGGAGCTCAGCGCCGGACGAACCGCGACCAACCCGCGCGGCGGTAATTCGATTTTTAGCTCGACTTCAGATACCAGGGAATTCGATTGGTAGCCCAGCGAGTCCAGGACGATTACCTCAACCGATTTCAAACCATCTTCAAGCGTGTCGCGCAGATCCCATGTCAACGGGGTAAAGGGTGGTTGGAGCTTTTGATCAACGATCTCCCCATCGATGATGAGCTGGGATTGAATAATTGGCCGCGGGTAGCCATCCGGGAACTCTAGCGCAAATGCCACCTCTTGAGATGTCGGTTGTATGTTCTCGAGCGCTACCGAGGGATCCTCCGAGCCCCTGATGATTTCATCAGGCATGTTTAGCAGGGTAAGCTCAGGTTCGAGCAAGGCAAGCACAAAACTGCGCGGCGGTGATTCTGTCTCCATTTGATCGGAGTCCAACCGCACTCTGATCTCATGCGGCCCGGAGGTCGTGGCCAGGGAGCGGTAGGACAATTCATACTGCATACGCCTGGCGATCATATCCCGGGCCAGTTCCAACAAACCCGGGTCCAGGTCAAAGACCACCAAGGATCCTCCCGACTCGGTCGCCAGCAATTCAAAGGTTTCAAATTCTGGCTGCTCGATGATGTCGGGTGACCCAATCAGGATCGGGTAAATGGCTGTTTGAGATGCCCTCGCCCGAGCGATGATATTTTCAAGCGGGATATCGAGAGATGGCCGCAGGAGTGGGGTGATGAAGAAGATTGCTGAAGGCATACCCTCAAATGCGGCGGGTTCATTGGTCAGATCGAGCGCACGGAAAAGGAGTTCGTAATCTGCTTCGATCTCGAAGGAAGGCTCAAGAGCGTTAAGGATGGAGGCGATATCGGCGCTGGCGCCGGATCGAGCGAGCTGAAGCCCCTCGCCAGTGATCAAGCTATACTCGTCGACTCCCAGAGCAGCATGTTCGGGCAAGGCGAACCAATCCATCAAGGCCGCCTTCACGAGTTCGAAGCGTGAGCGGCCCAGCGTGTCGCGAATGCGCAAAGCGGGCGAGGTGTTGATGGCAAATACCAGGCGAGTGCCCACTTCGGTTTGCTCGACGACGACATCAGGCGCTATCTGAGTATCCTCGAGAACGGAAAAGTCGCTTGCAGGAATATCCATGATGGGCTGCCCGGATTCATCCAGAACCTGGAGCAAAATCCTGACCCGGGGGAATGATTCGATGATCGGATCAGAGAGATTGAGGGTGACGCTCTCTTGCGCAAGTGCGATGGCTGTCTGTAGGAGAGTGGCCAAAAGTATGAGTGATGTGATGAACGGCTTGAGCCGATGCATGGCGACATTGTAGCACGCTGGTCAGCTATCGGTCGATGCTTATCAACTAACTTACAAAGCCACCAGACAACTTGTGATTTGATCTAAGATATATTAACGAGAAGGGTGGCATTATGTACCACTCAAAACGACACCATCCATTTGACGCCGGAGTACAAACAGATCACGAGGGCGATCTTCGGGCCAGCGCAGAGAGAACGCTCCGGATAACGCTCTTGGCAGGTTTTCTGTTGGTGCTCGCGATCGAAGGGTTGGTGTTATTCAGGGTATTGTTCTACTAAATTTATTTTCGAGCCGGTTGGAGCCTTGAAGTAGCTGTGGCACCGCCAGGATCTGTACCTATGTGCTCGTTGCATGGTGGAGAAACCTGGCGGATCGTTGTTTAAGCATGCAATCTCTATTGGAAAGGGAACATATCTGAGGTCCTCGGCTGCGCGCGTCATTCCCATTCGATCGTGGCAGGCGGTTTGCTGGTGACATCGTAGACGATCCGGTTGATACCATCGACTTCGTTGACAATGCGACTGCTGATTTGAGCTATCAGGTCATGGGGTAAGCGAGCCCAATCCGCAGTCATAAAATCTTCGCTTGTGACGGCCCGGATGGCGAGCGTTTCAGCATAGGTCCGTTGATCACCCATTACCCCAACCGATTGAACCGGAAGCAGTACTGCGAAGGCCTGGGCGAGGGGTTTCTCAGCCTGATCCGCCTGTACTCCAGCGCTGGATATAAGCCAACCGGCTTTCTCCAGTTCCTCCCGTACGATCGAATCGGCTGCTCGCAGGCGATCGAGACGCGTGACGGTGATCGCTCCCAGGCAGCGGACGGCCAACCCGGGACCCGGAAAAGGTTGTCGGTACACGAGCTCGGGGGGTAACCCCAGTTCGAGGCCGACCGCTCGGACCTCGTCCTTAAAAAGGAAGCGCAGAGGCTCGACCAGCGCAAAGCTTAAGTCATCCGGAAGACCGCCAACGTTGTGGTGTGTCTTAATCCTGGCTGCTACCTGGCGGTCTGGGCCGCTCGATTCCACAACGTCAGGGTAGATCGTGCCCTGGACAAGGAATTTTGCCTCACCAAAGAAACGCGCTTGTTCTTCAAAGACACGGATGAATCGGTCGCCGATCAATCGGCGTTTATCCTCAGGATCGGTAACACCTTCTAAAGCATCCAGGAAGACTTCGGTCGCGTCAACGGCTTTTAGTTTGGCCCCCAGTATCTCCGAGAATGTACTGACAACCGCATCGGCTTCCCCCTGCCGGAGCAAACCGTTATTCACGAATATGCATTGAAGTTGATCGCCAACAGCGCGATGGACCAGGGCTGCTGCCACCGAGGAGTCAACACCTCCTGAGACACCAGCAATGACCGCACCATCTCCGACATGGTCGCGAATGCTCTGGATCGACTGATCCACGATCGATGCTGGTTGCCAACCAGGGCTCGCGCCGCAGACTGTCAGTACATAGCGGCGCAAGATCTCTGCCCCGATCGGTGTGTGTTCTACCTCGGGGTGGAATTGCAAGCCGAAACGTCTTCCCTTTGAATCCCCCATCGCCGCGATGGGGGAGTTTTTCGATTGGGCGATGACTTGAAATCCCTCCGGTACACGGTCGATTCGATCGCCGTGTGACATCCATACTGGATGTTCGCCAGTGGGAAGGATACCGGCATCCGCGCTAACTTCGATGTTTGCCAACCCGTATTCGCGATCGGATGAAGGCGCAACCACGCCACCCAGGCTGTGCGTGAGCGCTTGCATGCCATAACAAATGCCCAGGATGGGTAGACCGCTTTCAAAGACGTAGGCTGGGATTTGCGGCGACCCAGGTTCGTAAACGGATGCCGGTCCTCCCGAGAGGATGAAACCGCGCGGGGAAATGCCCAGGACTTCATCGACGGGGGTGTTATGAGGGAACAGCTCGCAGTAGACGTTCGCCTCCCGCACCCGCCTGGCAATTAATTGGCTGTATTGAGATCCAAAATCCAGGATGGCAATCGTATCCATTATTCAGCGAAGAGAATGCGATCGCCCACCATGGATGCGATGACAGCAAGCGCATGCACGGGAACGTCCAGGTAGGCAAGCGCCTCCCGGCCACCTTCGAAGTTTTTCTCGATGAGTGCGCCGATTCCGACGATGCTGGCCCCGGCGGTCTGGGCCAGCCGAACTAAACCGAGTATGGTCTGGCCAGACGCGAGGAAGTCGTCGATGATGAGAATCTTCTCATCTGAACCGAGAAATTCAGGCGAGACGATCAATTCGACCGTCCGACCCTTGGTGTGGGAGGGAGTCAACGTAAGGAATACTTGATCGGGCATGGTTATCGGTTTGGCTTTGCGGGCATAGACCACCGGGAGACCCAGGTGGAGCGCGGTGGTGAGGGCTGGGGCGATGCCGGAAATCTCGGCAGTCAGAATTTTGGTTGCGCCCACATCAACGAAAAGTGCCGCCAGTTCACGGCCACAGGCCTCCATCAGACCGGGATCGACCTGGTGATTGACGAATCCATCAACCTTCAAGATCCCATCACCCAAATTTTGCCCTTCGCTGATTATTCTTTCCTTTAATAATTCCATCGGTTCTCCCTTTTTTTGATTTTACACTGAGCCCACGGGTGGGCCAACCTGAGCCCTTATGAATGAAATCATGAGGGTGTGATTGGCAATATACAGGCAAGACGGGTGGCAAGCAGCTGAAACTGTTCTTGACATAGAACGTATGTTCCGGTAGAATACAGAACAAGTGTGCGAGTAAACGTATGCCTGAGGCCGATGGAATCACGGCAGCGGGTAGGAGGCAATCATGGCAAAACGAGCGCTCACAGACCGGCAACGTCGGATGCTCGACTACATTCAAGATTTCAGCGTTAGTAGTGGGTACCCGCCATCCATACGCCAGATTGGAAAGGCGGTAGGCATTTCTTCCACTTCAGTTGTGAATTACAACCTCAACCGCCTGGTTGATGAGGGCTACCTTGACCGGGATCAGAATGTCTCGCGTGGCATCCGGCTCACCGATAAACTCGGGAAGGCGGCAGAATCGCTGGGCGATATCATCCGCGTTCCACTCGTTGGCCGCATCTTTGCCAGTGAACCTGTCCCCATGCCCGGGACCGACTCGCCGATTTATGGCGCGGATGAGGCCATCGAAATCACTCGCGATCTGGTCACGTCTGAGGAGGATCTCTTTGCACTTGAGGTCAAAGGCGATTCGATGATCGACGCGATGGTGAGTGAGGGGGACATCGTTGTCATGAAACGCGAGCCTACCTGGTCGAATGGCGACATGGTGGCAGTTTGGCTGAAGGATCGTGAAGAGACGACACTCAAGTACATTTACCGCGAGGGAAATCAGGTGCGCCTGCAACCTGCGAACCCCAATATGGAAGCGATCATGATCGAGAACCCTGAGATCATCGAGGTCCAGGGCAAGGTGATGCTGGTCTTACGGCAGCTGGCATAAACCGGCACCTGCGAGTTCAATTCCGCGATGCACAAGGGAGCCCAGGCGATGGGCTCTCTTATTTTTCAAGGACCAGAAGTAGTCGATTAGAGTCTGCTCTCAATGGTGAAAAGTTGTAGTCGCCATACACAGAACGGAGCGACAGATTACATCTTTCAATGGAGTCCTTCAGCGTCTCCAGCGAACGGAGATAGTAGGTCTGTTCCCAGATATGTCGTTGAACGGTACCGTCGGGGTGAAGCTCGTCATACAGCCACTGTATGTCGACTCTTTTCCCGTCGTGGCTAAGGACCCTGGCCCGCACCTCGATCGAGCTCCCTAGCGCAGGTTCTACAAAGTCGTCCAATGATGCGGCGTCCTCGGACATTGCATCCAGGCCCTGCGCGAGGGTTGGAAGGTCAAGCGCGATCAAACCACCCCTATTGAGGGCATTGCTGATGTTGGAAAGCACAGACTCCAGATTTTGATCGTCGAGATAAGCGAAGGTGTTCAATGCGCCGATTGCCAACTGGACCGGCTTTTCCAACGAAACACGCGCTAGATCTCCTTCAACCAGGCTGATGGATTGACCCACAGAAGGTCCCAGGCACCTGCGTGCAAAATCGACCATCGCGGGATCATGATCCACCCCGATAACATTATGGCCCGTCGTGGAT
>JBFFMI010000069.1:0-12857 GCA_041554155.1 Anaerolineales bacterium | reverse complement strand
CTCACCGAGACCAGAACCTGCTGGAGGGTCTGCAACGCCCGGGCTCTGGTATTCCGCTCATCTGTTTTGGTTGCGGCGGAAAGTGATCTGGCGAAGTGGGTCGCAAACGACTTGATTGCCTCGCGCTCGTGCCTTGAAAGGGAACCCCCGACGGCCAGGATGCCATGCATTTCAGCACCCTCCTGCACTGGGACCAGGGATACCGTCTCCAGATCCAGGGCATTTTGGAGTCTGGCCAATTCGACTTCATCTAACCAGGGCATGATGATGTTTAAGAGACTTTTGAGGTCGACTGTCTCAAGCTGCACGGTTCCCTGCAGAATTTGTTGGAAATCCGGTGGGGCTTCGTGAACGAGCGGCGCTACTTGGCCTCCCTTTTCCACCAGAGTCTCAATCAACCGGATCGCATCCTCCGGATAGGTTGAAGCTCTGATCACCCAACGCCCCCGTCGCGGATCAATGCTTATGTACATGCTTAAGATTGACAACTTATCCAAAGCTTGAATCGCACGCTCGGCGATGCTGGTGCGCATGTTTTCTGAGTCTATGTGGGCTAGACCACGATCAAGGCCAAGACCAATAGAACCGATCTGTGCTGCGCGGATGCTGGGTGGTAGCTCCTGCGCCAGGTGCGCAAGCCCCACATCGTCTTTGGCAAAGTGATCCAGCTCCAATCCGTCCCCAGCCGATGGTGCATCGCCCACAACAAACAGGAGAGGCTGCTTTGCCGTGACTCCGGAAAATGCGTTCAGCAAATGTGGCAGCGCATATGAACTCAGCGCGGATCCCAGGATCACAGCATCGAATTGTCGCTTGGTAAGTGCTCGGAGGAAGGCTGCTTCGCTCGCTCTCGAGGTAATTTTCACCGTGGGTGCTTCACGTTGGAGAATGGTTTGAATGCGTTGCCGCCCTTCTTGATCTTGATCGAAGAGCAACACCTGGAGTTGAGTGGGGCTTCTCACACTCGATATACCTGTTGGAAGCTCACACGTCGCTCTCGTGAGCATCACTTAGTAGTTTGTAACCACGCCCCCTGCGGGTTATCAGGTAGCAAGGATTCGCCGGATCCGGTTCGATTTTACCGCGCAGGCGACTGATCAGCTTTTCAACGCGTGCATCATCAACACTTCCCAGATATTCCTCACCCCAAACTGCTGTTACGATTTGATATTTATCCGTCAGCTTATCGCGGCGTTCATACAGCAATTCAAGCAGACGGTACTCCAGATCGGTCAGGACTGGTACGCGCACGCCATCAACCCAGACATCTCCTGAGTCAGTATCCAGGTAAACACCTTCGGATTCTATATCGCTGCCCCGGCCCTTACGGCCGACGAAATCGGAGAAAATTGGGGAGAAGATCTCACCGTCACGCAGTACGCCAAGATTATGCAAATGGCGGTTTTGCTGGTTGGGTATACCGGCCTTAGGGTCGAGTACTAGTGAGATCAAAGCTTGGCGTTCATCCTGTGTAAGCTGATCCCACAACTTCATACATTCTGCTTTGGGCTGGGGTTCGATGCGCACAAAACCTGCCGGTTGCTTCTTCCACTCCTCTGGCAAATGGCTGAGGACCTGCGCAATGCCAACAAGCATACCGGGATGGCCACCAGCGAGCATCAGGGCTTCATCCCGCAGGTCATCGCCAAGTGGCGCAGACTTTAAACTGGCCAGAAAGTTTGTGGCTTCCTGCTCTTCAAGAAGTGGCATTGGATAGGTAAACCGTGAAAATAATTCTGCAAACTCATCTTCAACATCTGCACCCCGAATCTCGGGCAGGCTGCGCCAGGTTGCGCTGGCATATGCTAGATGCTCCCGGAATCGATCCCGCAGCGCGCGCAAGTTCAGCAACGCCCGTTCATCAAGTGCTGCATAGATCTCACCAAATTCATCCAGAAGCAAGCATAGTCGCCCCTCGATCTGCTCGCAGAGTTCCGAGAGCGCTAGGTTGAATGACAGCGATGCTGTGAAAGCGCTTTCGGCTTCGGTTATCGTTTGGTGGTAATCGCGCAGGTTGCTTATCAGGTTGCTGGGGATCTTGTCGGATAAGGCTTCCAATATGGAACGCAGCACAACTTCGTAAAAAGCCTGTGCCGATATGGCCACAGCACGATTGCAATCGATATAAACGAGGAACCCCTCCTTTCCTGCAAGCTTCTTATATTCCGCAGCGGAGGATGACTCGGCCAATTGCCGCATCAAAAGTGATTTACCCGAATTACTCAAACCCTTGATACCGATACAATGTCCATCGGCTAAATGCTTGAGCAGCTGCAGGCGCAAGGCATCAAATGGGAGTTTCCTTTTTGACATGGCCACCTCATAGCGAAAGGCAGGGTCAACCTCAGGTTGGCCCTGCCTTATTTTACGCGGAATCGAGCAGAATGAATTTGCTGATTTTACGTAGCGACACGGGTCCGTAGACTGCGGGCGATGATGATGACCGCCAGCAGAACCCCAGCCAGGATCGCTAGCATGGGAACCCCGATCTCATCTGCAAACCCAGTCGCAGGCAGCGCGGTTGCGGTTGGTGTCGCCGCACCCCCACCACCCTGTGCCGCAGCCAGGGTCGCCTGTGCAGCGGCGGTTGCCGTTTCGGGTGCAAGTGTGGGCAAGGTGAGGAACGGTGTTGGCGTATCCGTCGGCAAGACCACCACTTGGGTTGCCGTTGCCGTGGTTGTTGGCTCATCTGTCGTGGTTGCTGTGGGCGTGCGCGATGGCGTGAGCTCAACCACCGCCGCCGTCAAAGTAGCTGCCTGCTGCGTATTTTGAAGATTGCGCTCAGCTACCGCTGTCGGCTGTTGGGCTTGCTGTCGTGGGGCGAGCACGAAGGCGTAAACCACCAAACATATGATGCTCACGATCAACAATCCACCCATCACGATCACCGCAATTACGAACGTACGGTTGGAGGATTCTTCCGGTAATGGGGCACCTACCTCAAATTCATCTGCCATGGTCTCTACTCCTCAGCGTTTCGGCCAGACAGTCTCTTCAAGACCGTCCAGCCATCTGCTCGATTATTGCAAAATTTCGATATTGGCTAACGGGACATTCGTTGTCCCGATACCTTCAATTTCAATCGCGGCACTTTTAGCTCTGATGCCACTTTCATATACGACCGCCTGTTTCAACACCGACTTAATCACGCCCACCTCACCGATATAGGGTTCGCTCAGGATGCGCACTCGCACGCCTGGCTTGAGCGGGATCACCTCTTCCGGAAGACCTACAGGCCGGGTCGTCGAGAGCGGGATCACAATTTCCGGGCGCTGGCCCGGCTGTGGCCATTCTGTTCCGGCGTCAATCGTAACCTCGCGACCTACGTGAGACATAAAGAGTGAAAAAGCCGGCGTGTTGATGGCCTGATCGCCAAAACCCTCAGTAAGTAAAACTGGGAAGGGCAAACGGCGAGCCAGTGGGATCAATTCGGCTGGCATGCTTCCCAGGATCACGCCACGAACAGAGAGTTCAACCGCCTGGTGAAATGGGGCCGGGTGATCGCAGACCCCTGCCACCAAGACTGCCCCGCGTAAGTTTACATCCAGTTGATTAGTCTGCAATCTCCCTGCAGGGCCATCTCCAACAACTCGCATTACTCCGTAATCACTTTTTCCATTTCCCCATGCGCCCTGCACAAGGGATCCGGTCGTCTCAACCGTCACGATCTGAGCGCCGTCTGTCCCGACAATGACACCGGGAAATCCTGCCCGCATCTGGAACAGCTCGCCACGTGCCTCTAAAAGCACCCGGCCGTTGCTTATCGCAACGATCCGCCCATCTGCAGGGGCTCGTACCGTCCGGCGGGTGATTCCCAAAGGCCCGGCGATCACATCGCCCGCGTCAACTCGTTCACCTTGCTGCCGGGAAAGATGACGACTCACATCGCGCGGAGGGACGCCCAGGCCTCGGGCGATATCCAGATAGTAATGTTTTGGGTCAATCTCCGCTTCAGCAATCACGTCGGCAGCCTGAACTTTTTCATTGACACGCACAGCTACCGCCCCAGGAACCGGGAGTACCCGTTCCCGCCGGATGGTGGTCATGGCGATGACGTGCGTCACCGAGGGAAGAAATATCTCACTCATCTTCAATCAAGGCCATCGTTGCAAGAACAATGCCAGATCATCACTCTTTGGCTCCGATATCCCAAAGCCACTTCTCGTTGGTATCTCTCCGGCGTGCCGGATCTTCGTCAAGCGTCAATGGTCTTCCACGTGCATCCAGGATCAAGCCCAGCGCACCGCCAGCGATTCTCAACGCCCCGGCTTTGCCAGGCCCGCCAAAACCCACATCAATGCCCCGTTCTGGGCGCAGGGTAAGTTTGGCATATTCTCCCTGCCGCAATGGGATAACGGCTAACTGTCCCATTCGAAGCTCACCCGCAATGGCGTCGCCACCATGCTCCGGTTCCACATGAAGGGTGAGGATCTTGCGTCCGGGACGGGTGCGACCCACCGGAGCAACGACTGTACCCAGGCTGATGTAGCTGCCAGATTCAAGCACGTGTACCGCCAACATGGGCACCGAACTGGAGGCTGCTCCCAATGAAGGGGAGAGGCCATGTGGATCCAGCACCAGGGTCGAAATCCCGGTAGGCTCAAGCGCATCCAGCAATGTTAAGGCAGCATATCCCGGGTGGGGTGTGCGAGCGAGGACGCTGCCGCTTGCGATGATGGGCTCCGTAGGTGGCAGCAACCAGGTTGATCGTAGATCCTTCCCGCGTGGCCAACCTGTACGCGCCTGTTTTAATGCGATCCGAATGGCCTGCCTCGCCAGCGCCAGCTCAATCTGCAACGACTGCTCGTCCGTCGGCACCAGGCCAGGATGAATCGCTTTGTTATAGATGTAATCGAGCACGGCTTGCTCTGATAGATCTATCGCCAGCCAACGGGTGATGTCTTTCAGGCTACAGCGCTTTAACATCAGGGGCAGCGGTTCTCCCAACCCCAGATCGGTGTCCACTCGCAGGCGAAGGTCCCCTTCAAATGCCGCTGCAATCATGGTGTGGCTGGCTCCCACATCGACGCCGATAACTGCTTTTTCCGGGTCGTATATCTTACTCAGGTATTTGATCACACGACCGTAGGCATCAGCGGTGAGCATAAGGTAGCCACCGGACCATTGCTCAAGTTCCTGGAAACCATTTACCCGTTTTGCGCGTGCTTCGGCGATGGCCTCCCCAATAGCAAGTCGTGCATGCACCAGATCTTCCTGGCGCAGTGCCGGGCGCACATTCGGTGCCTGGGCTATTTCCAGACGCCCGCCAAAGCGCTCCGCTACAGCAGAGGCCAGGCGCCGGTTCCCGGCATAAACAACTCGCGGCTGCTGTTTGGAAGGCAGCAGGTTTACCCCCACCGCAACCAGATCGATCATCTGTAAGACCGAATCCCGGGCACCCCCATCGGTACCCCCGACGACCAGAACCAGATCCGGTCTGGTGGCAGCAATGCGGCTGATCTTCTCGTCATCGCGGCGGCGGTCAAGCAAATCGATAATCTCGACAAGTTCAAGATAGGTTGAATCTGCCATGCGCTTGGCGCTGGTTGTTGAAACGCCAGGCATCAAGCCGACCAGCACTGTGCGCACCTTTGGGCCAGCAGAGGCTGTCGCGACGAAGACATCCGCGCCGGCACCCTTACTGGTAACCGGCATGATCAGCAAATCGGATTCATCCACGAGTTGCCGGCCGGTTATCGCTTGCACCTGGTCAAGCGCCATCCTCACACCTTCACTTACATCCTGCAGCGGCGCGCCCGCGGTAGAAGGAGCCCTGCCGGTCGCAATAAGACGGTAGCGCCCATCGACAACATCGAACAAACTCGCCCGGGTGCTCACGCTGCCCACATCGATGGCAAGTACGGTATCAGCATCTAATATAGCGCTCATCAGACGCTCACGCTCCACCCAGCAAGAGTTGAAGGACCTGTCGCAAGAACTGGAATCGCTGCGTTAAGATCAACATACTGGCCGTTAAGGTACCGGCATACATAACACCAAAAGTCACGGCGATAAAAACGCGGCCGATATAGGCCAAGATTGCCGTCCAGCGTGATCGCTGAGCCTGGCCGGTGATCTCTCGGCGTGCTGCAAATCGGAAGTAAATCAAAGTGCTGATTGTAGCCAGCAACAAAACCAGCGCGCCAATCAAGCGTTCGAACCAGACGAAAATATCCTCCCCCGCTGAGGGAAGGGCGACCTGTTGATTCAGCACATTCGCCGCCGCAAGGCTCTGTGGGATCAATGTGCCCGTTATGCCTCCACCTACGATGACCGCGGCACCAACACCCACCAGCAATGCGATCGGGAAGCTCCCGTAGCGAGCCAGCCGTGGGGAAATTTTCAAGAGCAACAAAACAGTGAGAAACCAGGGGATCAGGAATACAGGGATAGCTTCCGGGCGGAAGATACTGGCTGGACCGTCCTGGATCACTGGATCAATAAGTGCCGGTCGAATGACATTCTGGTATGCGATCGCCCCGGCATAGCCCGAGGCCACGCCCACAAACAGGTAGGTAGCCACACGAAACAGCACATTATCGCCAACCATATAGCTGAGGACCATGATCGTAAGCATGGCGGCGAAAAGCATACCGAGCAGATCAAAGGAGAATTCAGGCATCCTGCTCCCCTCTGGTTTGTTGACGGCGACTCACCAACCAGGTCGCTGCACCGTATAAGCCTCCAGCGATCAGGATCGATTGCACGGCAAACATCATCGATCCGAAACCATCCCAGCGCGATTCGACTGAGAGGGCTTGGCCATTCATCTGCTGATAGGCGAGTGCCGACGGCAACCCGGTCAGGATACCCTGAACCCGTTGATCGCTCGCTTCAAAGTAGGGACGTACCAGCGGCTCTGCCCCTGCGCTTAGCACCATCAGCAATGGCGTATCCCCTATCCATGGATGGGTTTGTTCAGCCCAGTTCCGTGCGGTCTCAGTCCCTGCCGTAATGACAATTACTGCACCGAAATCGGACAATCGTTGCACAGCGCTAATCAGCGGTGACTGCCAAACGGAAGCACGATCGATCCCTTCCGGGAGCAAGAAGCCGGTCAGGATCGCATCTCTGGGGGAAATGGCAAAAAGCTGCACTGCCGTAGGGCCACCCGAAAGGTAGCCGAGATGCAGATACTGCGCACCGTTGATCAGCGTGGTTTCTTCACTGATATTTCGCAGCAAACGTTCGGCGAGTGGCGGTCCGCTCGGATGCGTTGAGATGGTGATGATCGGCACCGAACGGTTCAAAACATGCTTGAGCATCGCACTAGCTACCGTGTCAAGTTCACCACTATACCCAGGGGCAAAATCGAAAACCACCAGCGCAGGTTTTTCCGCTGAAATGTTCTCAACCAGGTTGATCAACGGTCCCATCTCACGCGGTACGACATTGGGGATTGAAAAACCACGGAAACCAAGCCGCTCAAATGACCCGGGAAGGACAAGCGCCAGGAGCAAAATCAAGCTGATTACCCAGCGCAAAATGGGCAGCCTTCGTCCCCCTGCAGCTGGGAGGGCGATGTCTTTCTCTTCCTCTTCAACCAGGCGATGTAACAATTCGGCTTGTGCGTACTGTCGCTCTGTGATTTCCAGTTGGCTCGAAATCACACTGGACGAGCGTGGCTTGGCTACTACAGGTTCGGCCATCAACACGCCACGCAATCCTGCCAGAGGGCCAGCGGATTCGACTGCCTGGACCTCCTCCGGCTCGATCTCGATCTCAGGCCTGAAAGTATCTACCGGGCGCATGGCTTCCAACCAGGAGGGTAAGGTCGCCGGCGCCAGATCGGGACCCATGCCTTCCGATTCGATCTCACCTGGATCAATCGGAGGCATCTCCGGTTTGAGCTCACTCAACCAGTCAGGAAGCTCGATCGAGTCAAGGCTTACATCATCAATCTCGACAATGGGTCGATCAACAGATTGGCCGCTGACCAATGCCGGTACATGGGGTTGATCACCCTCTGGTTCCGACTCGTCGGCATCAACCTTAGCGGGTGCAACGGGCGCATCGGGCGCATCGGCTTCAGCACCACCAATCTCGGCTTGTGCCTCCATGATCTCGGATCGTCGCAATGCACGATCAGGAGATCCCGGTACTCCTGGAAGATCAGATAGTGGACCAAGATCGACAGGTGTGGAAAAAGGATCTGTTTTTGGTTCTTCGGGGTAACTAGGGGCGGGTGCCAGCCCCTCCAATCCGTCGGAGGGGGGTGTATCTGTGACGCTCGAATCGGCATCTTCGTCTTCACGCAGACGATCGATCCAACCTTCATCTAGATCTGGTGCCTCAGGCGTTTCTTTATCTGCTTGCCGTGCACGTATGCGTGCCAGCCACTCGGGCACTTCCTCGCCTTCGGATTCCTCCCCCTCACCCGCAGCAATAAATTCATCCATCCAGCCTGGGATTTCACCAGAGGGAGGCCCGGCTTGCTCTTCAGATACGGCTTCAGGCAGTTCGTCGAGCCATTCGGGTTGTTGGAATTCGTCTTGGACAGGTGCTTCTGATGGAGCATCCTTCGACCCGGACTCTTCTCCCTCGCCGATCCCGGATCGAATGCGTTCAAGCCAGTCGTCTCCAGCGGTACCTTCGATTTCCGGCGCAGCCGATTCTTCGCCCGGGGAACCCGGGGTTCCAACGACAAGTGGCTTGAGGCGCGCACCGCACTCACTGCAAACCTCTGCAGCTGCATCGTTGATGGTGCTGCACATGGGGCAACGGTTCTCGGCCATCAGCGGTCCCCGTACGGTCGATCGACCGCCATCAAGATACGCATGCCCGTAACAATTGCACCTAGAGCAACCCCTAACAGTACGCCCCGGGCGCCACCTGCCGCGGCAACCTGCGCCAGCCAATTGCGCAAGCCGCCGATCAGCGAGTATTGCGCCCCGTCGCTGGATATCAACCCAGGACCCGATCCGATCAAAACAAGCAGAGCAGTCACGATGAAGATCCCGCTGATCAAGTCACGGCGACTGGAAATCACGCGGAACCCGGCTAACGTCAAACTCACCACAAGAAGTGCACTTAGGCTGGCTTCAACTGGAAGTTGAACATAGTTAAAGAGCAACAAGACCACCGGGCTATCGGGTCCAAAAACCAATCCGAGCACAAGTGTCAGGAAAAAAGCCACGATTAATATGCCGCTATAAGGCCAGCCCGCTTGTTGATCACTTACTTTATTCCAATGGACACTCACGAGATTGAACAAGCCAAGGAATAGGGCAATGGCTGCCAGCAGGACGGCATAGCGCATCAGCAACAATCGCAGGTTGAAGAATGTGGCAAATAAGCCAGCCTGTGGGATTTGATCCAACTGGACAAAATAACCCAGCAGGACGATAAGGCCGGTTGCGACCGCAGTTGCAGCCCATAGTAGATGCCCACCCAGATTGACTCTCACAGGGTTACCCCAAACAAGCTGAGTATCGCCCCGAGCAAAATCCCCCCAACCACGATCATGCGGACTGTGTCTTGCACACGCAGGCTTGCTTTATGCACCTGGCCTACACCAAGGTAAGCACCTGCAGCAAACAGTTCCTCTCCGATGAGTGGGTACTCGGCGGTTGCGTAGAGCAATGCCTGGGTTTGCGCATCATCCGTGCCCCCGAGCGTGAAACAACCGAATCTCTCACCGAAATCTGCGGCGAGTGCGCCCTCGGCCCCAAACGAACCCGCCAGGACGTGAACCGACACATCTTCATTTGGCAGCAAGATGGGCAAGTTGGCCACGTAGGACCAGGGTGTGGGGCCGATCATGCGTCCTGAAGTCGCCTGGTAGCGTTCCTCAGCCCCTGCTTCTGTATAGGCGCTGCGCAGCGTATCCTGGGCCAGGATCGCCATCGCGCCGTCACCTGTCGTGGCAACAACGGGCTTATCGCTCAAAGTAGTCGTGGAGGCCAGGCTCTTTAACAGCACCAGGCCAGCGAAGGCTGGCGCACTATCCGCACCAATGACCGAACCGGTGCCCAGCGAAAGATGCACGCGTTCACCCGCTTCGACCGCTCGTTCGATGGCCGATTGCAGTGCCTCATACCCGCGAATCGGACGGAAAACGGCCGGTCGGCGGTTCCCCAGAATCAGGAAAAATATGAGCAGCACAAGGAAGAGCGCCAATACCGCCAGGCCTACCAGATTAACACCGCTCAAGATGGCTCTCCTTCACCCACACGCAAAGCCTCAATCAACTGCTCCAGACGAAGCGGGTCTTCCAGGGTATTTCCAAGGTCGGACCAATCAGCGCCCCTACCACTGAGCAAGGGCTCTAGCGCATAGACTACCTGGGCCCCGATGGTTACAAGAGGTCCAGCGGCGTCAAGGAATGTCGCCAGGATATTCCCCAGGCCTGTGCCTCCCACAGCTGTGATCAGGCGCGCTGAAGCGCTTTGACGGTCGTCCATCGCCGCGCAGTATAGCATAACCACAGCGTGGCGGAAACAAGGTTCCAGCCTGCAGACAAGTGCTTTTACAAACTGGATAGTTCCGGTTGATTGTAGACTGCGGTACTATGCCGGTCAAGCAGTGTCGATTGCACTGGCTCTCTCATAGGCTATAATGCGGAACGGTTGTTCGATACATTACCCCATGAGCCTGAATCTTTCACAAATCCTGCCCCAAATCTCACGCCTCGGCGAATCGATCGCCGAGCGACGGCGCATGCAGCAGGAAGCCCTGCCTACACTCAAATCTCACCTAGAACACGCGAGTGAGATGGAAGCCGACGCGCTGAATGCCAGACTGTCCAAAGCCGGTGATCGCTGGCCGGGAGCAGCGCCTTGTGATGAACCGATTAATGCTGTGTTTCCCGCACCTTCTCTTCCGGAAACATACACGATTATCGGTGCCGATGGATCCCAGATATATCCAGATAGGCATGCTCTGGCTTTCTACTACCTGATTAACATCGGCAGCATAAGCGTTACACACGGTTCGCAGGATACCCCACTGGTCAACCAGGCATCATCCCTTTTTTATACCCAAGACGACCTGTATGATCAGCGTGGAAAACCCATTCAACCCGCTATGGTGAACTTACGCAGAGATGTAGGTGAGATGCAGGCGCTGGCAACTGCGGCAAAGAAAGTTACCAGCCACCCTGCGCTTGCCATTCTCGATAACAGCCTGCTGCTATGGATGACGCTCGAGGCAGGTGTCGGCGCCCAGAAGGAAATCGACCTGCAACTGCGCGCGTATCTTGAGGCCATAGATACTTTGCGGGATGAGAATGTATCGCTGGCTGGCTTCATCGATCGACCACGTAATGCGAACGTGCTGGCGTTGACACAACTGGCCGGGATGATGCTCGAAGATATCACTCCCGAAACCGTACAAACGAATTTCTACCCGGGCCTCGTAGATTATGACCTCTTCCGTACACTCATCCCCGCTGGTTCACGTAGTGCCAGGTTTACCTATAGCTCCCCACTCAATCGTGATTTTGAGACTGCGGGTCATCAGATTCAATTCTTTTATCTCAACCCTGGCCCCGGGAAACATGTCGTCCGGGTGGAGATCCCCGCCTGGGTGGGTCAGCAACCAGCGCTGCTGAACAATCTTCATGCCGGGCTGCTTCACGACTGCCAGACTACAGGGGGATTCCCGTATGTGCTGGTACGGGCTCACGAGTTAGCTGTGGTCAATCCCCACGAGCGGGAGACACTGGAGAGGTATCTTGAACGCCGCTTGCTCCAGGCTGGAGATACTATGGGCCCTTCGCAAAAATCGATCACCAAAGGTTGGACACAAAACCGCCGGCGGCATCGCCTTTAAGGAAGGTTAAATGGACTCAGGAGACATCCTTGGCAGGGTAACCCGCTGCAGCACACGCGGATTTGCCGGAGCATACCCACTGGAAGGGGATAGGATCCCTTCTTTTGGAGCATTTTGTGCCGCCCCCATTCAAGGCGGCGGCTTCGCGATCGGTGTCATCTATGACATCAACATCGAAGACGATCCGCTCGCACGCCAGCTGGCTGCACTTGATGATGTCCCTGAAGAACAGATTCGCGATAGTCAGAGCAACCGCCAGGTACCGGTTGAATTCAGCGTGCTGAACCTGGGATATCTTCAGGCTGACACCCTCTACTACACACTGCCGCCAAGCCCTCCCCTCACCCTCGAACCGATTCATCAGCTACCTGCGCAGGACCTTCAGCGCTTTTCCGATAATTTGAGTTTCCTGTCCACCATCGCTACCAATCCGGCAGTCCCGGTGGACGATCTCTTGACTGCATCGATTATGGAGGCGGCGAGGTCCCGTCCCGAAAACGAGCGCCGAAGATTCCTTAGTGATGCAGGCAGGATGCTCGCTCGCATCCTCTCGGGTGATCTTCATCGCCTCGAGCATATTTTAGACAACCTTGCGCCCATACTTCCAGAGAGCACAACGAGGTAAATTTTATGATCGTATCTTTACGAGGGGTGACAATCTGATATGGAATCTTCGACACTTGACCAATTCTTCGGCTCAGCAGGCTCCGATCAACCGCTGGGATTCGTCCTCAGCGGGTCGCTGTCGGAGGGATTGGGCGTCAAATTGGATCCCCGTTTTTCTGTCGAACACCTGGCGGTAGGTCGCTACGTGGTCATACGAGGGTTTCAAAGCGGGCGAACCTTTTTTGGCATTATCACAGACATCGCTCTCGGTGCCAGCAATCCCGACCTGGTGCATCGACCTCCGAGCATGGATCAACCCTTTACCCTGGATGTGTTCCGAGGTGAAGTCGCTTACGCCACACTGCACATAAGCCCGATGCTGATGCTCGACGAAACCGAAGATCAACCACGCCCGATAAAAACGATACCATCCCATTTCTCCCCTGTGTTCGAAGCGTCGGCGGCGGATGTCGCTCGCG
>JBFFMI010000068.1:0-12931 GCA_041554155.1 Anaerolineales bacterium | reverse complement strand
GGTCATGCCTTCGCGGGCCAGCTGTTTCATAACTTCCAGAACCTCACCAACCATTTCCGGGTCCAGGGCGCTGGTCGGTTCGTCAAAGAGCATGATCTTCGGGTTCATCGCCAGCGCTCGTGCAATAGCGACTCGTTGTTGCTGGCCACCCGATAGTTGATTGGGGAAAGAATCGGATTTTTCTGGAATGCCCACTCGGTTTAGTTGCTGCAGTGCAATTTCAACGGCCTCTTCCTTCGAACGGTTGCGCACTACCTCCTGAGCGAGGGTTACGTTTTCAAGCGCTGAAAGATGTGGAAAGAGGTTGAATAGCTGGAAGACCATCCCAATCTCTGCTCTGATTTCATTGAGGTGTCTCTGATTGGTCGTGAGCAATTCACCGTCGATCCAGACTTCTCCGCGCGAAGGTGTCTCGAGATGGTTTACGCAGCGTAGGAGTGTAGATTTTCCGGAACCACTTGGACCGATGATCACGATAACTTTGCCCTGCTGAACCTTAAGGTTGACGCCATTCAGAGCACGGACCGAACCAAAGTATTTATGCAAATCCTTGATAACGATTATGTCATTAGTATTACTCATGGCGGCGCAACCTTCTTTCAAGGGCTTGGACAAGTAGTGAGAGCATGACGGTCATCGTCAGGTACATTGTCGAAAGTACCACATATGCTTCCCGGAAGCGGAATGAGGTTCCAGTGTAAAGTTTGGCGACCTGGGTGATATCACGAACTGCGAGGACTGAGACGAGGGAGGAATCCTTCACCATGGCAACAAAGTCATTCCCAAGTGCAGGGAGTACGTTGCGGATGGCTTGAGGGAGAATGACGTAGCGCATCGCCTGTCCATAGCTCATTCCAACGGAGCGAGCCGCTTCCATCTGGCCCCGACCGATGGATTGGATCCCCGCCCGGAAAATCTCTGCGAGAAAGGCCCCATAGGTAACCGAGAGGGCGACGATCGCTCTAACATTCATGGGAATGCCCTGATTATTAAATTCCGTCAAAAAGTTTCCCAGCGTTCCAATTCCATTCTCAGTTAGCCATATCCCTAAGGCGTTCAGAGCATCCACCACTACTGGTACGCCGACCAGAGCAATGAAGAAGATCAATACCAGCATCGGGATGCCGCGAATAAGTTCGACGTAGAGGCGGGCGAGATTGTTGAGGATGATGTTCCCAGAAATGCGAGAAAGGCCAGTAATAAGGCCGATGATTAGTGCAAGCCCATAGGCAATTAAAGAAGTTCGAATGGTAATCTGGATGCCACGCGGGAAGATAAAGAGAAAAGCCTCGCGATAGTTTTCCTTTGCAATTATCGTATAGGCAGCGAAGATTGCGAGTAAAATGAGCGCGATGAACCACCAGGGAAAATCTCTGACACGAGTGGCTTTATCTTTCTTCTCAACATCCAGGATGACTGATTCGATGAGGGGTTGATCTGCCATAACGCTCTCCAAGGGGTGAGGAGTACAACTGTGCAGGGACAGCTGTCCCTGCACAGTTTTCTAGCAAGAAGGCAACTCCCGGGGTATCCCGGGAGTTAATTTCAAGCATACTATCCTAGATCATCATAGGTGATGTTGAAGTCAGGTCCGAAGTACCTGCTGTTGACCTCCTCGAGAAACCCATTACCCATGATCTCAAGTAGAGCTGCATTGACAGGCTCTACAAGGTCGCTTCCCTTCGGGAAAATAAACCCGAGTTGGTCGCTTGAGAGTGAGGGACCTACGAGTTTCAAGGAATCGGCGTTTTCCCCGAGATACCCTTGCCCAGCCACCTCATCTAAGATGACAGCATCGATATCCCCTGCGATGAGTGCCTGCACCGCGAAGGGGAACTGGTCAAAGGCTTCAATCCGCTCTTCAGGCAGGTAGGTGCTGGCCGTCGCATAGTTGGTGGTTCCGGTCTGGGTACCGAGCCTGAGGCTTTCGTCTGCAACGATGTCCTCGATGCTCTCAATCCGGTCCTCGTCGATGCGGACGAGCAGGCGCTGCTCGATGGCGATGTAACCCATCGAGTAGTCGACGATCTCCGCGCGTTCTTCGGTGATGGTGATTCCGTCCGCGGCAGCGTCGAACTGTCCATCCGACACAGCCTGGATCATGCCCTCCCAGGCGGCTTCAACGTACACAGGGACGCAGTTGAGAAGAGAGCATAACTCATCCCATACCTCATAATCCCAGCCGGCGGGTTCGCCAGTTTCTGGATCGATGTAGTTGAAGGGCAGGTAAGCGTTTTCCATCGCTATCGACACTTCTCTACCCTCAAGATCGGGCATCCCGGTTTCTTCAGGTGGGGAGAGGTCGTCATATGTGATGGTGAAGCTTGGTCCGAAGTACTCGGCATTGATCGCGGCAAGCGAACCATCTGCCATGAGTTGAGTGAGGGCGAAGTTGACCGGCTCCACCAGATCACTTCCCTTGGGGTAAATGAAACCGAGTTGATCGCTTGAGAGCGATGGCCCGACGAGCTTGAGAGAATCAGCGTTCTCGCCCAGGTATCCCTGCCCGGCGACTTCGTCGATGATCACGGCGTCGATATCACCGGCGATGAGTGCCTGCACCGCGAAGGGGAACTGGTCAAAGGCTTCAATCCGCTCTTCAGGCAGGTAGGTGCTGGCCGTCGCATAGTTGGTGGTTCCGGTCTGGGTACCGAGCCTGAGGCTTTCGTCTGCAACGATGTCTTCGATGCTCTCGATGCGATCATCGTCGATTCGAACCAAAAGTCGCTGTTCAATGGCGATGTACCCCATGGAGTAATCCACGATCTCCGCGCGTTCTTCAGTGATCGTGATTCCGTCCGCGGCAGCGTCGAATTGGCCATCCGCCACAGCCTGGATCATGCCATCCCAGGCAGCTTCGACGTAGACCGGCGTGCAGTTGAGGATCTCACAGATGAGATCCCACACATCGTAATCCCATCCGGCAGGTTCCCCGGTATCAGGATCGATGTAGTTGAACGGCAAGTATGCGTTCTCCATGGCGATCCTTACCTCGCGACCCTGCAGATCAAATGCGTCTCCAGTGTCCCCGGGGGCCTCCGTAGCTTCTGGAGTGGTTGTGCCGCATGCCCCAAGGATCAGCGACGTAATGATGAGAAGTGCTAATAGAACTAGTTTCTTCATTTCTTTCTCCTCCTGCGAGATGTTAGGTCGATTATCCTGCAATTAGTTCAGCATTAAGAAAGCATGCACCTCCTTGAATTGGATGATTTTTATCGAAGGTCTTGTTTACCAGTGTATGACTCTCAATGTAATAGCATAACTTGACTCATAGCCAGAATCAAGCGCAGACACTCTACGACCGCTTATTCTCCTTCTATCAATGGCCAGATCCTGATCGAGATCATCACAGGGTCGAGAGGCAAAAGCGGTATTGCCATGGTGGCCAACTCGGGCGGAGAGGGGGAGGTATACGCATGGATTGGAGATAAAGCTGTCAGTGTAGTGAGCTCAGGAGTACTTCCAAGTAAACCAACCCGGGAGCGTAAACCCTCGAGTACCTGAGCCTGAAGCCGCAAGGATGCCTGGGGGTTCCCATAGGTAAGACGCAAGCTGCCGATCACTGATGATCCCGCCAGGTGCTGATCATCCAGGTCGACCCCAGAAAAGTAATCTAGCAGCGTTGCAAAGCCATGTTCATCCAGGGCGACCCAACCATATATCGGAGCGGGGGCAAAAGCGCCAAGCTGTTGAATGAAACTAGCGCCATATTCCGGTGGCTGCCAGAGGTTGAATGCCTGTGCGAGTGTCGGTCCTCCTTCAACGACAGGCAGGTCAAGCGGAAGTCCAAGTAGGTGCAGACCGGGATCCCCAGGTGTGAATGTGAGCAGCCAAACGGCCAGCAGCTTCCCTTCCGGATCGGCGATATGGTCAACACCAAGGACTAAAATCGTGATCCGTTCTTCATCCAGGGATACTTGGGGAGCGGGCTCAATGATCTCTTCTTTTGTGGTAGGGGTCCGCGTCGCTGATGCAAACAAATCCTGGAGCACTTGCTCCGGTTTAAGTATGACGCTAATCGCGCCGGCTGTGAAACAGACGAAGACCAGCAGGAGGATGTAGGTTGCAGAGGACTTTATTCGCATAAGAGAGCGCCAGGTATTTTAAAAAAGCCGACGCCCGGATTTTACTCCGGGCGCCGACAGGCGGCAACGTAGCTAGTTGAGGGAAGAGGAGATTGCGCTACAGTGCTAAAGTCCAGAGTAGTATCGTGCCGAACATACGACCCAGGAAATATGCCGCAATTCCAGCTATTACAATCGGTGCGATCCAGGCAGCTCGCCGGAGTGTATGCTGATTTTGAACCGCTGCCCCGGTAAGATTTGCAGCTAGTCGCCAGAAGAAGATTCGTAGCATCAGGGTGAGATTATCGAAGTTGTTTTCCATAGTTATTTTGAAGTACTCATCTTGAGAACGTGTCCCCGCTCATCTGCGACGACACGCACAACACGGCTGATCGTACGGCCTCCAGGAAGTTCAGCCTTCCCTTTGAATGTCAGCAAATATTGCTGATTTGAGGCATTCTTTGCCCCATGTTTCTTAACCGAGGGCTGAACACCACGCATTTCGGTGAACTTCTCCGAAACTTCGCGTTTTACCTTGGTGATTGAAGACGAATTCACAGTATTAGCTCCCAGCTCCAGTAGAGACCCTTCTGCGCAGGAAGGTCGGTAGGTCGAGATCATCCAGGTTCTGTCCCACAACTTGTTCGACAGGTGCGGCTTCAAGTACACCTGCTTCATCCGGTATGGATTTGACCGGACGACCACCCACGCCGGTAAAAATTAGGATGGCTTGTGCCCGACCATTCATGGATTTTTCCGTTGTCGCACCCAGGATAACATCGGCATCAGGCGCGAGCGATTGCCTCAAGTTCGTCACTGCATCTCCGACTTCGTACAGGGTCAGGTCCTCTCCACCCGTGAAATGTACCAGCACGCCGCTGGCGGTATCGATGCTGTCCATCTCCAGCAAGGGATGATGGAGTGCTTGGTGGACGGCGGCATTGGCTTTATCTTCACCCTTGCCAAGGCCGATGGCCATGTATGCTCCGCCACCTCGCAGCATCAGTTCGCGTACATGGGCGAAATCTACGTTGATCATCCCGGGTCGCGTGATCAGCTCGGCGATCCCCTGAACACCCTGGCGTAGCACGTCATCTGCAAGGCGAAAGGCGATCTCCAGGCTCAAGTCACGTGGGACGATCTGCAGTAAGCGGTCGTTAGGAACGGTGATCAGCGTGTGGGTGTGGGGCTGCAATTGTTTCACCCCTGCGAGCGCGTTTTGCGCTCGCTTACTCATTTCAAAACTGAAAGGCATGGTGACAACCGCGACGACGACTGCGCCGACTTCGCGTGCGATCTCTGCTGCAACAGCTGCTGAGCCTGTACCCGTCCCACCGCCCATGCCGGCTGTAATGAAGACCATATCTGCTCCGGCCAGGGCCGTGGCGATTTCCCGGCTGCTTTCCATCGCAGCAGCAGCACCGGTCTTGGGATCACCACCAGCGCCAAGCCCGCGCGTGATGCGTGGTCCAAGCTGAAGCTGGACAGGAGCCAGACTGGACGCGAGCGCCTGGCGGTCGGTGTTGGCCGCGATGAAATCCACGCCAGCTACACCGAGCTCGATCATGCGGTTGACCGCATTCGAACCACCTCCGCCTAAGCCGAGCACCTTTATTCTCGCTTCACCCAACTCCCGTTCTGGTCCTTTGGGAGGATAGGCAATTGCTAAGGGTTCGTATGCACCGATCTCAGTCATCTTCGACTCCTGTTACTTCAGTCTTTGCCGCCCAGGAAGAGGCAGCAAGTAAAAAGTCGTCGCTATCCCAGTTTTCATATCGTTCTGTCATGCTGCCAGCGGCGCGCAATTCATCATCGACCGATGGTGGTAGCGCCTCGTAGTCAGCGAGGATGCTAACCCGGGCAGCCCGCTTGGCCTCATCAAGGGAGAATCCGACGGTAGCCTTCGCTCCCATCACTGGCGGTGCGATGGCGTTCCACAACTTCATCCCATTGGTTCGGTTCGTCAGACCAATCAGGATGTAGTGATCAATGGCCCTATCAACAGTTTGTGGATGGATCCTGGCTTCGTCTGCTTCAGCGATCACCTTTGCACCATCCGACTTCTCTGCAGGCAGGGTGTACCAGGAAGCGG
Source organism: Anaerolineales bacterium (assembly GCA_041554155.1). GTDB lineage: Bacteria > Chloroflexota > Anaerolineae > Anaerolineales > E44-bin32 > E44-bin32. The sequence continues at coordinate 6,775 of JBFFMI010000068.1, read as the reverse complement.
GGAAATCTTGATGGTTCTCAGCGGTTGCCAGTGGATAAAAATTGAAATTCAGTATTTCATCGGCAATGCCGTGCTCTGCCAGATAACGGGCGACCTCGTTGTTGGCGATTTGCAAGGATTTTGGGTCCTGGTAGGTTTGTGAGGGCCCAGCACCGCCTGCGATCACCAGTGTAGGAATGCGCCTTCCAAATACGTGCTCCGCGATTTCCTGGTACCAATCATGGATCTGAAATCCGCGCTGATCCTGACTGCCAGCGGGTGATCGATACGGCCGTGCCTCCGGCCATGCTGCTTGACCCCCCTGACCCCAATCCAGGGATTTGCCGTAGGTCCACATATAAAGCGATAGCATGAGCTGCTCGCGAACCAGGTCTGATGTTCGTTGATGGATCAACGCCAAGGAAGTTTCCAGGAAAGCAGTATCCCAGTAATCGCCGCCAGGCTCCAGCGGTGGCAGTATGGGGTTCATCCCCAGCTCTATCTGGGCTTCGAGGATGGGCAGCAGGGTATCTACAAAGCGGCTGATAAGCGACTCATGCGACCATGACGATGCCGGCCAGGCAGAGCGCATATTGGGGCGATCGAAGAAGATCACGTACTCAATGCCGCAATCGGCATAGATCTTCAGATTGGTATAGATCTGTGCCATTCGTAAGGATCCGACCGGATCGGCAATATGAATGATCGGTTGAATACCTTTTGAGGTTATGCCTGTGAGAAATTCTATCGGCACGGGTGCAGTAGCACTTGTGCGCAACGTGAGCCAGTTGGCGCCCGCACTGTGCAGCACAGGCAGCCAGGTATCCAAATCGGATTGACTGTAGTGATCCGTGTCGGGATAGTAATGGAAACCTAGTTTTTGCTGGCTGAGGGACATGGCATTTTCCTTCCAACAACTATGATGCAAGTTGCGTGCCATGTCCCTCTTGTGGCTTAGCGCGATACAGCCAGCTTCATGACCTTCCCTTCAGAGTCCAGGGTTAGTCGGGCAAAATGCGGATGGCGACGTTGCCCATCTGCAATATGCTTCGAGAGGGTGATAACCATCGCACCGGAGGCTGTCTGTTTGACAGTTTTTTGGTCAAAATGCTGTGATGGACAAGCATGGTCGCCGCCGCGGCATTGAACATGCTGGGGGTGGATTGTACAGATGGCTTCCTGCATACCGGGTAGGTACTGCGCCACAATATGTTCAATGCGCTTCATCGTGGCGGGGGAGAGCTCATCTTCAGTGATCACCTCGCTGCCCAGGGCACAAGCGGTTTTCACGGTTGCCGGGCGACTTATTCGCCGGATCACCGATTTCTGGCCAGGCTTTGGCGTGCTGGGAGCAGGTTGGTAGAGCGGATCTCCATACAGCACGAAGGATATTAGTGTCTTTTGATCCTCACCATCAAGATAGCCCTGGCGTCGGTGCATTTCTGTGGCCAGTTTCATCTTCGCCCTACGGAGCGCTTCACCCACAGGGAGGCGTTTATTCAGGAATTGCCAGAACAGCTGCCCGAGTAGATCCGCGGCGATCAGTGGCGGTCTAATCGAGCCATACGATATCTTCGTCGAACCGATGACTGCCCGGCTCCCGGAGTTTAGGAATTTTAAACTCAGGGCACTCTCCGATGTTTTCCCAATGCTATTCGCGCCATAGCAGGCTTCTGTGAAGACCACCTTCGGAGCACGACCGCTGTTGACGACGTCAGCAGGACGCAGAGCAATGGGAAATTCGACGTTCGTATCGTGATCACGCATTGGGTCCCGTTGGCCATACCACTCGGGGGCATCTTCCAACCCGTGAAGATTGAAATACGATAAGCGCGCAGGTCGCATAGCTTGCGAGGGTAGCTTAGGAGATTCGATTGGAGGCGAGGTGATCAGATTTTTAGGATCCCCGATTGCCTTGAATACGGCAAAGGAAGATTTGCGCCAGATACTGGCTGAGTACCCCAGGGTTTTAACCTTGGGTGTAAGAAACCGCACAAACCCAAATCCAACCTGGCGGAATAGACGCCAGATAGATGGGGGCGGTGCAGCCTGCATCTGGTGATTTTTCTGCGCATAGTCCAATTGGTTAAGAATCAACTGCGCATCATCTTCACCCGGCAGCCTTCCGACAGGCCACTCAGGAATGAAGTAATTCTCATCACTGGTTGCGTACGGGTTGTCGGAAGGTATCACCTCATCGTCGTCATCAGTGGGATTAGGTAAGAGATGAAATGGAATGATCCCATCACCACCCACAATTAAAAGGGCGCCAATCATCTCACCCCGCCGACCAAGCGCACGATCCAGGTCGGAGATTCTCAGCTTAATCTGCCAGGCATTGGCGGGATCAACGGGTGAGAGCCCAAAAGGTTCGAGCGTGCGCGGATCGTCGACGTACACGCGATAGGCCGTCCATCCATATCGGCGACGGACGCTCTCGACCAGGGAGAGCACGCGTTGGTCAACTTTGTTATAGCCATCTTCGCCAAAACGCTGCATAAGGTGTGAGCGGCTCGAAAGCACGATATAAGCTGGTGACCTACCGTCTTCATCTCGACTGCGCTTGCGTGCGTTCAATCTCTGAGCGATGCGCCGAAAGTCATTGTCAATCTCTAGAAGTTCTTCTGGTTGGTCTTGTGCCAGGTCCTCGCGTATGTCACTCGTGTTAGGACCCTTAAAGGCTTCCCAGGGTTCTGGTTTGGGAAGTGGTTCTTCGATCTTGTGCGTAGGTTTTTTCGGGGCTACTTGAGCCTCAACCACCTCGGCACGCCTATTCCGACCCTCACAATCACAGGCGGCTTCAGCAACAGGATCGCTTACCTTTTTTACACCAGCCATCGAGAGCTGGTTGTCACCCAGGTTTGCGGCTACCTCTGCCGGGACAGGCCGACTTAACTCGGCTTCCAGCATTTGCGGCCAGAGATCCTGATAGGCATGATCGCCACCAAGAAAGCGTTCGGTAATCTGTCCGCTAGGATCGTTAATGGCTGCCTTGTGGATCAAATCAATTCCCGACTTGGCATCTCCGTCTTCGATCAAGTGCCGACCGAGAAGAAGCAGAAAGGCCACACAATCGGGCCAGCGTTGATGCCCATTCTCTGAAACGGCGATCGCAGCCTGCTCTTGCCCGGCTGCACGCTGGATGGACATCAGGGCATAGGTGGGGAGGATGAAGGCGGGATCAGCGGTCAGGGCAATGGAAGCCTTCGCAACGGCTTCATCATATTGACCCTGTCGGACAAGGCGCATAGCCTGCTCCAAATGGAGAGCCCATGTTGGGGAGGCGGCAGGGTCGAGGGGATCCTTTTTCAGGATCTGGGCGCAAGCTTGGTACGCCAACGCCTGGTCAAATTGACCTTTGGATCGCAAGGCGCTGGCTTTAATCAAATAGGCGTCAACCTGCTCAGGGTCAGTGTTTACCACCTGATTGACCCGATCAAGTGCACTCTCTATCAAACCGAGTTCCAACTCCGCCCGAGCTAAATAGGTGAGGACGGTTGCGTCCCCCGGCCAGGAATGCAGCCAATCATTGGCGGTAAACCGTGCATAATCTGCACGACCGGCGCTGAGAGAAGTGCGTATCAATTTGATAAACGTATTGCGGTCGGTCATGTAGTCACCACCTGGGTTTCGATTCCCCCGTGTACCAGTTGCAAAGCGCGTACCGCCGCTAACTGATGGAGAGCCTTTGCGTCATTGGGCCTGGACGTAACCACGCGTTCGAACATTGTCGCAGCGTGCTCGTACGACTTTAGGCCCTTGAGGATCAATCCGGCTCGCATGCAAGATTCGATATCCTTTGCGTTCTTTGCCACAGCACGTAGATACGCCTCGAGCGCAGCGTCAGTCTCCCTGCGCTCCTCATAGACCTTCCCTAGCTCACTGGCTAGATCAGCGTTATCGGGCTCGTCACGTTCCAATTCACGGAGCACCTTCAAAGACTGATCAAGCTGTCCAGCTTTACGATAGAGACGAGCCTGGGTGAGGCGGTAGGTACCCTCGCGCGGTGACTCTTCTAGCGCTTGACCGATGGTTTTGAGCGCCAGATCAAGATGGCCGGCCTGTTCATGGGCTGCAGCAAGCAAAGCCGATGCTTCTGGATCCTGATAACCCGCGTCCAACACCAGCTGAATGTCATTGATCGCATCCGTGTGCTGTCCGATATCTAAGAGCAGTCGACTTCTAGCCAGCTGGATATGAGGATCCCCGGCAGAAATCTTGATCGCCCGGTCGTATGCCTGTAGGGCTTTTTCTGTTTTGCCTTGCTTGGACAGGATCTCAGCAAAACCCGTTAGAACTTCAGGTTCATTGGGGGCGAGTGTATAGGCACTCTGCGCACGATCGATCGCGAGTTTTTGCTTTCCTAAAAGCAAGGCCGCGCGCGCGGAGCCCATCAGGCAGACCGCATCGGATGGTGCCAGGCTGCAGGCCTTTTCGAACCAGCTATCGGCTTGAGCAGCATTGCCATTAGCTAATGCGACCTCTCCTGCTTCCTTCCAGATTTGAGCGGTTGATGATGCATCCTGCAGCAGACGTGCATAAAAGGATTCAGCTTGCATGGATTCGCCAGCAGCACGGTACGCCCGCGCTAAGGCGATGAGATAATCCTGATCCTGTGGCTCAAGTTCTACTGCCTGCTGTAGGTGTGGGAGCGCGGCTTCTATGCGATCGATCTTTGTATAGACGTGAGCCAGGTCTGCGTGCCAGGAAGCTTCATCTGGACAGATTGCCAGAGCTGTATTGAAAGCCGAAATCGCAGTCTCCAGGTCTTGTTCCCTGTAAGCCTGCTTGGCTTGTAGGTAAGCACCAGAGGCGTTTGTAGCCAGAGAACGGCTTGCGATATCGAACATATCTTTCGCTCGAGCAGGTTGATCCGCCTTCATAGCAGCAATACCGGATATCAGAGCATGGTATCCGTAATGGAGGCCCTCCGCTGGATTAGCATCCAATAGTGCAAGGGCTTTTGAAGGTCGATTGGCTTTCAGCAGAGCCAGTGCAATCGCTTGCACAAGCTCTTGGCGTGCGGACCAAGACAATGCATTCATGTCTCTGTTTTCATAGTCGATGGGTGTCTCATTCAGATCCAACCATTCCAACAAGACGTCCATCGCCGGGCTGGTCGACGCATCGGCTTCGCTGTACTCTCCATGCAATCTATCCAAATGGGATTGAATCATCTTTGCATCTGGTTTGTTAGTCTGGATGCGAAGGAATTCAGCGTACAGGAACTCCAGATCACGGGCTCTAAGAAGCACCTGCAAAGCCACTCGATCGTCTGCGCGGCCCGTATCTGCGATGCTACGCACCAGTGTGGAGTGGATGCGCCATTCGCCAAGGGCCGCGCAAACCTCTATCAACACCCGGGTCGCTTCTTGCGGGATATGGGTTTCGTGTAAAGCCTCATCCAGGCCAGCCAGGGCACGCACCGGGTCACCGGCTAAGACAGCGCTCTTTGCAGCCAGCGCAAGCGCGTAGGCATTGGTCGGAGTCTTGGCCAGACAATCTTCAATCGCTTTGAGAGTTTTCTCCCCGGTACCTTCCTGGAAAAGAGACTCGACCCGGAGCAGCTGGATCTCGGTATCATCTGGATATTGCGTGATTGCGCGCTCGATCAGCGATTGCGCCCGATCTCGCTGTCCATATCGCAAGTGTGCGCGAGCACTGGCTCTCAGAATCGCCGGATCGTCAATGTCTAGATCAATCAGGCGCTGATAGTAGCTCAGAGCAATTTGAGGGTCACCGATACGTTCATAGGCCTGAGCCAGCAAAGCGAGACTTTCATGATCTTCGGGTTCAATCTGCAGGGCTTGCTCCCAGAGGGCAACAGCGTTTTGATGGCGCCCGGTTTTGGATATAACCCGTGCAGCCTGGCGGAGTGCATGCGCATCTCCAGGGTCCTGCTCAACGCAGCGCATCCAGGCAATGTAAGCGGTTTGGTGGTCTCCATTGCTTTCTGCAATCTCAGCCAGATCAACCTGTAATTTCCGATCGCTCGGCGCCAATTTCGCAGCACGCTTCATCAGCCGGCTTTGTGTGTCGTTGAGGCCGAACTCGCAACTGCTGCTGGCCATTCGATGCAGTGCTTGCGGATCCTGGCGATCAATGAAGATTGCTCGGGCGAGATGGGCGCGTGCAGCCGGAAGATCTTTGATTGCAGCATACAAGCTGGCCATTCGCTCCCAATTGGATCCTAAGGAGGGTTGCTGGGCGAGTATTTGTTCTTCCGCATCGATTGCTGTGCGGATATCTCCCAGGGCTTCAGCTGTGGTGCTCAAGAGTTTATGAGCATCCACCGACGCTGGATTGGTATCTATCGCCTCTTGCGCGATTTCGAAAGCTTTCTGTGTGTTGCCTAGATTGGAGTACGCTTCCGCAAGCAAGTTAACGATATCCATCGAACCGGGGTAATTCGCTCGATTCTGATCAAGGAATGTGACGGCCTGCTCGGGTTTCGAAAGTTCAAGTGAGACGCGGGCAAATGCGAGAACTGCATCGAGCGTGTGATGCTCTGGAATATGTTCATAATCAGCGAGGTACTGCTCCAAGAATCCGGCAGCGTTCTCGGGTTCGCCTAATTTTTCATAGGCACGGCCTGACCAATACAGATAATCTGCTCTTTGCTCTTGGTCCGGTTCCCCTGATGCCATTAAAACAAGGCCCTTCTTTAGGACATCCATTTCACCCGTTAGTCCTTGCTTAATGAGAACTCGACCCGCATCGATCCGGGCGGTAGTATCTAATTCCTCTGGCAGTTCCAGGATGAGCGCGCTGGCAGTTTCGATCTCTCCAGACGTCT
>JBFFMI010000067.1:0-13029 GCA_041554155.1 Anaerolineales bacterium | reverse complement strand
GAACGATGCACATCCAGCGGTGTGCCGTGAAAGGTACCATGCAAGCTGAGCTCGCCGTAATGTATCCAATGGGTGTCGAGCTCGATGGGGGTGCCGCCTTTCAGCCCGCCAAACCATAGAACCCGGCCACCCTTTCTTACTGCTTGAACAGCGGTCAACCAGGCCTCTTTGGCGCCAGCGCTTTCTATGGAGACATCAACCCCACGGCCATCGGTAAGGGCTTTGATCCTCTCAACGGGGTCTTCGTCCTTTGGGTTGATGGTTGTGGTGGCGCCCAGTTGTTGCGCCACCGTTAGGCGTGTGTCGCTCAGATCGACAGCGATCACCTGGGCAGCGCCCGCATAGACAGCCATCTGCACATGCATTAAGCCAATCGGTCCGCCAGCACCGATGATGGCGACATGTTCACCCGGTTTGATCTGAATGATCCTTTGCCCGTGGGTGACCGAGACCAGAGGTTCAAGGATAGAAGCCTGGGCATACGACATGCTTTCAGGGATCTCGTACGTGTTGAGCCGGACGATCGGAGCCGGGATCGTGGCGTACTCAGCGTATGCGCCGAAATTCCAGAGGATGTCGCCGCACAGGTTTTCCTGCCCGTGTTTACAGTAGTAGCAGGTCTGACAGGGTGCCGAATTGTGGGGAACCACGCGCATCCCCACCTTGAACTGCTCCACATCCTTGCCCACCTCGATGATATCCCCGGCGAATTCATGGCCAAAAGTTGTCGGGGGTTGCATCAAATGATGGCCACGCCGGTACGTCTTGGCATCGGTGCCGCACGTGGTCGCACTGCGGATGCGTACAAGCAGCTCGCCTGGCCCTGGTTCGGGTATGGGTACTTCACGCAGTTCCAATTGCTCGGGGCCGAGAAAAACCATGGCCCGCATCGCTCTCTCTGACGGCATACTCTCTCCTATGTGCCCGCTTAATCACCCTCGGTGGGGTGGTAGTGCTTCAAGTATAGGTCGCGCAAGAAACTTACCTCGGCTTGATCGAGGTGCATCGGTTCCTTGCCCATCGAGCGTGCCATGATTGTGAAGCGCGCCGATACTTCAGCCGCGATCGTACTGGCATAGGCCTCATCCAGATTGTGGCCAACGGTGATAAGGCCGTGGGATCCCAGGAGTACAGCCACACCGGTACCCATCGCTTCGAGCACCGAGCGGGCAAGATCGTCGGTGCCGGGGCGTTCGTAGGGATCGACCTGCACGGGACCCCCCAGACAGAGCGCCGATTCGGTCACGACCATGGGGATGGGTTCGCCGATGATGGCGAAAACCGAGGCATGTGGCGCGTGCGTGTGGACGACAGCGCCAACATCCTCGCGTTCACGATAAAAGATCGTATGCATGGGGCTCTCGCTGGTGGGTTTCCACTTTCCCTCGATGCGTTTGCCCTGCTTGTCCACAACCACGACATCTTCTGGCTTCATCTTGGTGTACTCGATGGCGCTGGGGGTTATGGCCAAAAACCCTGTTTCGGGATCGAGGGCGCTGATGTTTCCGCCTGCGCCGAATGCCAGTCCATCGGCGATCATCTGCAGGCTTTTTTCGAGGACTTGTTCACGCAGTTCTTTCAGCAGCATGATCTGCTCCTTCTCCGGCATCCAGCCAATTATGGGCTATGGAACTAAATAAAAAAAGGCTTCGCGCACGCACGTTCTGGCTGCGAAGCCTGGGTGAAGCGATATGTTTGAGGTACCCGCTTACTCTGCCTTAAGCGCCTCGACCAGGTCTGCCTTTAATTGGTCCAACCCGACACCAGAGAGGAACGGCACACCGCTGAAGACTGGGACCCCGAGATCATCGGGAACGGGTGTCATAGCGATGATCACATCAGGCGGGAAGGTCTGCATCTTGAATTTGATTTCTGCTGCCTTGCATTGTGCGACATCGACCTTGATTCCGGCTTCCTTGGCGATATCCATCGCTGCATTGGCGGCATGGGTAGCTGTGGCGATCGAGGTGCCACAGGCGACGAGGATGCGTTTGATCATTGGTTAGTCCTCCTGATATGCAGGTAATCGGGCATTGATGAGCTCTGCAACCTCCGCAGATGTCTTCAGCGCAAGGATATTGCGCAGGAGACCCGTATCCTGGAAGATGCCCACCAAATGCTGGAGCAATGATACCAAAGATTCAGACTCCTTTACAGCCAGGCAGCAAGCGATCTGGACATCGACCATCCCGTCCACGCTGCCCATCTCTCCAAAGGTCACCGGGGAAGCCAATAATCCAACAGCGATGGCGGTCCTTTTCACGTGTTCGACATCAGCGTGGGGGATCGCAACCTGGATCTCGGGGGTCGGTAGGCCTGTTGCAAAGACCTTCTCGCGTTCAATCACAGCGTCAATGAAGGTCTCGTGGACATACCCTTGATCGAACAGCAACTCCCCCAGGGTGCGAATGACATCGGTGCTATCCTGTGCTTCGAGATTGATTTGGATGAGCTCCGGATGAGTCCAGGCCATGGTTTACTTGGGTGTCTTTGGCAAGAAAGGGGAGGATTTATCCACTTCGGGCGCTTTGCTCCCTGGAAGCTTAATGCCATTCGCCCAGAGGAAACCACCCAACCATTCGGGTGTGAAGCCGATGCGATCTTTCACGAAGCGAGGTATGGCTGGTACAGGCCAGATCTCCCACCGGTGCATGATAAAGTATGCTGAGCCACGCAGCTGCTGCTCCCATTTTGGATAGAGTTGTTCGAATAGTTTAGCCTCGCTGACATTCCCGCGCTCGGTTAAAATACGCTTGGAAGACTCCAGCACCCAGGCTTCTGTCTTTGTCTGGATCAAATCAAGCTGATATCTCCCCAGGAAAAAAGTGGCGAGCCATAGACCGGCAATCACCAGGATCACCCCGGGATTGTTCGTGGCGAAATCGATTACAGCCAAGCCCCACTCGCCAATTAAGGCGTAAAACAAACCTTCAAGCATGGATACCCTTTCATCGATCCTGTTTTTTAGTCTAGCTCAGCATTGGAGTGTACTCTCAATTTGGGATCAGATCAATCTAACCTGGCCCCGTGATGCAATTCGGGGGGCGGATAGCCCGCCCCCCGAAAGGTAGCAAAACACAACAATGGACTAGAGGACCTAATCCATTGCAGCCATAGTTTCAGCCGGAGCACCAGCGACGACGTCCCAGGTGGCCTTGTTGTTCTTGTACATCATAGCGCCGACAACGGTCAGTGCTAAGACGACTGCGGCGGCGATCCACCCGAAGGTTGTGCTCAGGGTGGCGGGCCACAGCATCAGCCAGACCCAGATGTCCCATCCATCTCCGACGGCTGAGATCAGCGCAGCGCCCTCGGGGGCGGCGAAACCAGCCTGTGCGGCGGCTTCGGTCATGTAGGGGGCCATCCAGGAGCCCATGTAGAGTCCCATGATCGATGCGAGCGTGCCGATGATGATCATGCGGCCGACGTTGCCGCGCGTGAGCGGGGCCATCATGGCGAACAGGAACGGGAACACGGGCAGGTCTGCGAAGGGCAGGAAGCGGTTGCCGGGCAGGATGATCGCCAGCACGATCACGATCGGGACCAGTACCAGCGATGCAGTTAGCGCCGCCGGGTGGCCGATCAACAGGGCCGAGTCGAGGCCGATGTGGATCTCGCGGCCGGGGAAGCGCTTGGTCATGAATTCACGCGCAGCTTCGGAGATCGGGATCAAGCCCTCCATCAGGATGGCGACCATGCGGGGGAGCAGGACCATGACGGCGGCCAGCTCCATGCCAACGAACAGCATGCGGATAACGCCCTCGCGTAAGGTGAGATTTCCGGGTAGCACGTACCCAATCAAACCCAGAACCAGACCGATGACCAGGCCGAGAACAACCGGCTCACCAAAAACGCCGAATCGGCGCTGGATAGCTTCGATGTCGGCGTCCCAATCCTTCAACCCTGGGATGCGGTCGATGACCCAGTTAAGGGCGATCGTGGGAATGACCATCGAGGTCGAGAACCCGTGGGGGATCGAGATACCCGGGATGTTGAAGAACTTCTGTACCGACTTGGCGGTCCAGTCAGCCATAAAGAGCATCAAGGCTGCGAACACCCCAGCGGCCACCAGGCCCAGGACCAGGTTGCCGGTGGCAACCACGACCATCGAGCCCAGGAAGGCGAAGTGCCAGAAGTTCCAGATGTCGACGTTGAGCGTCATGGTGAGACCCAACGCAAGCATGACGATGTTGACACCTAGGGCGACGGGTATGATGAAGCTACCCACCTGGGTGCCGAATGCGATTGCGGAGGCACTCGGCCAGCCCACGTCGACGACGTCCAGACTGGTGCCGGTGTACTCAACAATGGCCTGTGCGGCGCCGCCAAGCGTGCCCCACATCAACCCGATGATCAGATTGATGCCGATGAACGCGACGCCGATCGTAATGGCGGCGCGGAAAGCGCGACCTGGTTTGGCTCCCAAGATCACGGCAAAGAGAAAAATGATAATCGGTAGAGCGACTGTAGTCCCAAGTTGACCCATAAGGTCAGCAAAGGCGGTGAAAAAGGCTTCCATTATGTATGCTCTCCTCTAATGAATGGATAACGATTGTACTGATTTGCCGGCAAAAAACGTTGTGTCAAACCTTACCGAGGGTCACTCCAATAATGCCTCCTTCCTCTTCAATTGTATGGACAACCTCGTAAAGTTCGTGCTTTCCCCACAATTGTTTTAACCCCATTCGCAGGTGGGTGTCGCGGTTGTTTAGAATGGAACATTTGTGAAAAACCAGGCCTGAGGACCCTTGATTAATGGTTTCTGCTGGTCTCGGTCATGAATGCGTTCTACAATCACAGGAACCGCCCTGAAGGTACTCAGGTCCTACATTTCAGGTATGTGTTCAATCATCACGCACACTTATCCAGGAGACCCCGATGTCAGATGCATGGAATTCTCGCAAGCGGGTAGAAGCGGCGATCAATTTTCAGGAACCGGATCGAGTGCCGATGGATATGACGATCACGACCAAGCCCTACATCGGTTTACGAAACGCGCTGGGTATGCCCCCGGAGCAGGATTTGAAAGCGAGCTCCTTCACCGAGGTCACGCCGCATCCCGCAGTCCTGGCAGCGCTGGGCATCGATCTGACCTTTGTCAAACTGCGGAAACCGCACTATTGGCAAGCACCGCCAGCCTTGCAAGACGGCTCAATCCTGGATGAGTGGGGGGTGGGGCGCAAGCGGGTTTTTATCTCAAAGGACGTCTTTCTGAACGAAGTCTCGTATTCTCCCCTGGCCGAAGCCACGATCGCTGATCTGGCCGGTTATCCATGGCCTGACCCCCAGGATCCTGGACGGACCGAAAGGTTGGCGCAGGATGCCAGCCAGATCTTCGAAGAAACCGATCTAGCCATCATGGGCCGCTTTGGCGGGACGGTCCTTGAGCAGGCGGCTTATCTGCGCGGTTGGGAGCAGTGGTTAATGGACATGGTTATCAATCTGGACTTCGCCCGCAAGTTGCTGGACATCATCGCCGACATCCAGATCATCCTTGATCGACGAGGCATCGAAGCGGCTGGAAAATACCTCAGTATTTTCAAACTGAGCGGTGAAGACTTCGGCATGCAGGACCGGCCGCTCTTTTCGATGAAGACCTGGGAAGAATTAGTCCGCCCGGTATTAGAGCGTCGCTGGCGAGCCGCCCGAGCGGCCTGCGACGAGTTCGCCCCGCATGTAAAGTTGATGCTGCACTCGGATGGCGCCATCCGACCCTTCATCCCGGACATCATCGCATGTGGGGTTGACATCCTCGATCCGATCCAACCCCATTGTGAGGGTATGGAACTCTACGGACTGAAGCGCGATTTTGGGGATCGACTGGTCTTCCACGGGGCGATGGATACCCAAAAAACATTGCCGTTTGGAACTCCAGAACAGGTGAAGGCTGAGACGATCCGCTGCATCGATGCGCTCGGCCGTGGGGGTGGGTTCATCCTCGCTCCCGTACACAACGTACAAGCCGATGTCCCACCGGAGAATCTGATCGCTATGTGTGAGGCCGTCAGGGAGCATGGTCGCTACCCGTTGCCTGAACGAGAACCCTTACCGCCGGTGGACGTCGATGGATTTCTTTAGGGGGAAGGGGGTTTATCGATCCGCCTGAATAAAATGGGCCGAGCTTGTCTCGGCCCCTACGCGGAATACTAATGATGTGTGGGGGCGGACCTTACCAGACGAGACAGGCTCGGTGTCGCCGTGCCCAATATTGTGGATCCCTTAAGTCGATTGATCTCGAACAAAAGCCCGGACTTTCTCAGCCGTGTCCATATCCAGCACTTCCGCTGCTAGCAATTTTGCATCTGCTACTTTCCAATTGCGGATGATATCCTTCGCTCTCGGTATCGATCCTGGCGCCATGCTAAATTCATCCAAACCCAGCCCGAGCAAGATCGGGATCGCATCGGGATCTCCAGCAAGCTCGCCACACAAGCCCACCCAGATCCCTTCTTTGTGAGCGGCTTCGATCACGCGCTGGATCTGGCGCAACACGGCGGGATGACATGCGTCGCCCAGATGTGCGACCTTCTCGTTTGTCCGCTCGGCCGCCATTGTGTATTGCGTCAGGTCATTCGTACCAATGCTGAAAAAATCAACTTCCTTCGCGAAAAGATCTGCAAGGACGGCAACCGAAGGAATTTCAACCATGATGCCGATCTGAACTCGATCGGCCACCTCATACCCAGCCTCGACCACCTCAACTCGCGCCTGCTCCAGAAGTGCCCTTGCCTTCCTCACTTCGGACAATGTTGCCACCATGGGGAACATGATGCGTATATCGTGGCCAGGGCTGGCACGCAACAAAGCGCGCAGCTGGATCTTGAAGAAATCGGGCTCGTCGAGTGTCATTCGTATCGCCCGCCAACCCAGGAATGGATTTGCCTCTTCTCCAAGGTCAAGATATGGGATGGCTTTGTCACCGCCAACATCCAGCGTACGCACAACGATGGGACGGTCTGCCATTAGATCAAAGATAAGGTTATAGGCCTTTAATTGTTCTTCTTCGTCCGGTGCAGTGGGGCGCTCCATATAGAGGAATTCTGTTCTTAACAGACCGATACCCTCCGCGCCATGATCGAGCGCCTGCTGGGTGTCCTCTGGATTACCTACGTTAGCAACGATCTCAAATGTGCTTCCATCCTGTGTGGTTGCAGGCTCATGTGCACGGGCTAGTGCGGTCGCCGATTCTTCCATATAAACCCGCTTGCGTTTTTCAAACGCTGCCACGGTCTGGTTATCAGGATCGGCGCTTACCTCGCCATTCATCCCGTCCAGCGCTAGAGCAGTTCCGGGTTTAATTTGAAGCACGGGGTCGCCTGCGCCCACAACTGCAGGTAATTTGAGCGCCTTTGCCAGGATGGCAGTGTGAGATGTAGGGCCACCAAGAGCGGTGAGGAATCCCAGAACCATGGCCTTATCCAATCGAACAGTGTCCGAGGGCGTGAGGTCTTTTGCCAGAATGATCGAGGGCTCTGTTAGGTTAGAGAGATCAGTCTCCGATACCCCCAATAGGATGCGCAGAAGCCGTTGGCCAACATCCCGCACATCAGCGGCCCGTGCACTGAAGTATTCATCTTCCATCGCCTCCAGTGCCGAAGCCTGTACTTCAACCCCATCGGAAACCGCAGCCTGTACGTTCAATCCTTGATCCCTGATTGCGCTCCGGATAGCGTCGATCAGCGCCGGATCCTGAAGGAAAAGCGCATGCGCGTCGAAGATCGCCGCTTCCTCAGCGCTTGCTTCTGAGAGCGCCTTCTCTTTAATAACCTCAATTTGGGATGCAGCCTCAACCAAGGCCGTATCTAAGCGTTCAATCTCAGCATCAGTGTTTTCAACGGTGTGGCGGTCGATCTGCAGTTCTGTCTCTCGAAAACAGAAGGCGGGGCCGATGGCAATGCCTGGCGAAGCAGGGATTCCCTGGAATTTTCGCATACGAAACTCCCTCTATTTTTATCTGTCGCGATACAGTACTTTACAACATTATGCTGGCGGGTTCTTCCAGGGCCGTCCGTAGATCAGCGATGAAGCTGCCGGCTTGCGCGCCGTCCACGGCACGGTGATCCGCTGACAGGGTGATGGACATCATTGGCCTGAGCACAGGTTGCTGGTTGGCATCGGGCATGAATCGTTCGATTGTCCTACCTACAGCTAAGATCCCGATCTGAGGCGGGTTGATGATCGCTGTGAAGCGATCTATGCCAAACATACCCAGGTTAGAAATCGTGAAACTCCCGTCGGCAACGTCGTCAGGTAGCAGCTGAGCGGACCGGGCACGTTGGCTGATGTCATCCACGTCAGTGGCGATCTGATAAATGCCTTTCTGATCAGCGTCTTTCACTACCGGCACGATGAGACCGCTCTCGAGTGCAACGGCCACACCAATATTGACGTGCGGCAATAGTAGAACACCATCATCGACCATGTAAGCGTTCATGAAGGGGTGTCGACGCAGTGCCCAGGCGGTTAATTTGACGATCAACGCGGTCATCGAGACCTTGGTTTGGCCTGCGGGTAACTGCTGGTTGATGGTTTGTCGGAAGGCGATAGTCCGCGTCATATCCACTTCAAGGTTGAACGTGATATGGGGGGCCTGTTGCGCGCTGGTTTGCATGCGCTCGGCGATGGTCTTCCGCATCCCTTCCAGAGGTATCAGCACCGGTTCACCTGCGACTGCATACGTTGGCACAGGGGCGCTTCGCTCGGGTTGGAAGCTCATGACATCCATTTCCTGGATCCGACCATGAGGTCCACTGCCTGCAATCAAGCCCAGATCCAATTGTCGTTCACGCGCAACTCGTCGTGCAGCAGGTGTCGCTCTGATCTCTGATGGATCCATGGCTACCGCAGTCGGGGAGCTGAGATAGTTCTCGACATCTGCGCGCACGATGCGCCCGTCGCGGCCGCTGCCCCTCACCTGGGCTAAGGGAATACCTTCTGCTTCGGCGATCCGTTTTGCCACGGGAGAAGCCGCAACTACCGTACTGGCTGGTGCTGAAGCCTGGGTTGGCACTTTATCGATAGATTCGACTGCAGGAGATGCCGCCGCTGACTCTACGGCCGGCTCGGGATCGTCTTCGACGCTTGGCGGTTGCTCGCCCTCTTCGAGGATAAATGCAATCACTCTTGTCACAGGCACAGTGTCGCCAACCTGATAACGGATTCCCCCCAGGTACCCTGCTGCAGGAGCAGGGACTTCCATATTCACCTTGTCTGTTGTGACCTCAGCGATGGGATCATCGGGATCGACGTGATCGCCTTCCTTAACCAACCACTCGACGATGGTCGCTTCCTCCTGGGTCATCCCAAAGCGTGGCATGATCACCGGTTTTGCCACGATATTACCTCCACGAAATTCGCATGATGCGGGTTGCAGGCTCTGGATCGATAAACCAAGAATGCATTCCGCTCGAGTGCGACCTAGTACTTACCATGCACGATATTCCGGGCTTCTTCAACGATGTTTTCGATCTGCGGTACTGCATGGTATTCCAACGTACGGTTGTACGGGATGGGGATATCCATACCTGTGAGACGACGGATGGGAGCATCGAGATAGTCGAATGCTTCGCTTCCGGCGATCCTGGCTGCGATTTCTCCACCAAAACCCCCTGTCCCCACAGCCTCATGCACGATCAGTGCACGACCCGTCTTCTTTACCGATTGGATGATCGGACCTTCATCCAGCGGCATGAGAGTTCTCGGGTCAATGATCTCGACCTCTATGCCCTCCTCGGCCAATTGTTCGGAGGCCTCCAACGATCGTTGGACCATGGTCGAATTCGCCACAATCGTGAGATCTTTCCCCTCCCGGGTGATAGCAGTATTGCTCAGAGGCACTTCATACAGTTCTTCTGGCACGTGGCCCTTGGTCTTGTACAGCAATTTGCCTTCAATGAAGATAACTGGATTGTCATCATATATGGCTGAGACCAACAGTCCTTTGGCGTCATAGGGGTTGGAAGGCATCACGACCTTTAAACCCGGGACGTGGACAAACCAATTCTCAAGTGATTGACTATGTTGTGCCGCTGCACCTGTCCCCGAACCAGAGGGCATGCGCAGGACGAAAGGCGCCTTTGCCTTGCCACCAAACATGAAGCGCACTTTGGCGGCCTGCTGCACAATCTGCTCCATGGAGAGCACGACAAAATCCATGAATTGGATCTCGCCTACTGGACGCATACCTGTCAGGGCAGCCCCCAGCACCGCACCGGCAATAGCAGCTTCGGAGATGGGTGTGTCACGCACACGCTCTTCTCCAAAGACATCAACGAGTCCAGCGGTCACGCCAAAGGCACCACCGTAGACGCCAATATCCTCACCGATCAAGAAGACCGAATCGTCTTTTTCCATCACTTGCTTTAAGCCCTCACGCAGGGCTTCTGCATAGGTAAGTTCGCGTAACTCAGGCATATAAACCATCCATAATATTGGTGACATCGGGTTCCGGGCTGGATTCTGCAAAAGCCAGTGCATCTTCAACTGCCTGGTAGGCTTGCGTTCGCATCAGATCGAACTCTTCATCAGTGAGCATGCCCGTCTTCTTTACAATTTCTGCAAACCGTGGGATTGGATCCCGATCCCGCCATTCTTTCACTTCATCGCGGGTGCGATAGGCTTCCCGATCGCTGCGAGAATGGCCTTTCCAACGGTAGGTTAGGGCTTCGATTAACGTTGGGCCTTCGCCAGCCCGTGCGCGCGCCGCTGCCCGTGATACGGCATCATATACCTCAAAGAAATCATTGCCGTCTACGGTCTCGCCCGGGATGTTGTAAGCACTGGCTCGATCGCTGATACGCTCAATGTTGAAAGCACGATCAAGCGCCATCGACATGGCGTACTGATTGTTTTCGCAGTAGAAGATCACGGGGAGATTCCACACAGATGCAAGGTTGATTGATTCGTGGAAAGCACCTTCATTGGCGGCTCCATCGCCGAAGAGAACAATACACACCTGGTCGGTGCCACGCAAAATGCAGCTGAGGCCCACGCCCGAGGCGATGGGAATACCGCCGCCAACGATGCCATTGGCGCCCAGGTTGTTGCGTTCAACATCGGCAATGTGCATCGATCCACCGCGACCCCGGCAGTACCCGGTTTCTTTACCCAGGAACTCGGCCATCATTGGGTTGAGATGACCACCCCAGGCTAAGACATGCCCATGACCGCGATGGTGATTCAAAAGATAATCATGACCGCGCCGCATGGCGAATGAAGCGCCGATTGCGGATGCTTCCTGTCCGATCGACAGGTGCATCGTGCCATGCGTCTTTCCGAGCATATAGAGTTCCTCAGCTTTTTCTTCAAATGCGCGCGTCTCGAGCATCACCGTCAGCATTTCATGTACTGTCTCTTTGCCGAGTTGCTCGAGCAGCTCTTGCTGTGATTGTGCGGCACCTTTTGTTTTGGCTTTGCTCATCTCTTCCTTCACCCTTTCAATTCATTTTTCTCGTTCATCAATCTGATTATTGCAATGTGACTCTTTCCAACACCTTTCTTGCGGCTAGATCGTCGGTAACCAGAGCGGTGATCAACCTCGATCGCAAGGCTCCTAAGATCGCTGGTGCCTTTACGTCACCACCGGCGACTGCCAGACGGAAGGGGATTTTCAGGAGATCGTCATAAGAGACCCCGATTACGCGCGCGGCAAGGGGCAGATCCAGAACCTGGCCCTGTGCATCAAAATGCACGGCACACACATCGCCCACTGCGCCGGTATCGGCCAGATCGCCGACCTCTGCGGGGGTGAGATACTCCGCTCGCACGAAGCTGGACATTGCTGGATCGGTTGTCCCGATACCTAAGATAGCGATATCCACCTGACGGGCTAAATCGAGCGTATCGCGGATCGGTCGCTCTTGCATGATTGCTGCCTGGGCCTCTGGGCTCTCAACCAGGGCCGGGGCGGGGAAGATGCGGTAGCGTCCACCAAACGCCCGGGCGTAAGAGCGCGCCAGTTCGCCACCATCGATCTGAGGATCCGGCGTGCCCAGCGCGCCGATCATCTGGATCACGGTCAAATTGGGTAGGTAGGGTGCCCGCAGGGCGTTGGCGACTTCATACACGGCGGTACCCCAGGATACGCCCAAGAGCATATCGTCGCGCACACGCTCTTCAACCAGGCGGGCGCCAAGAGAGCCAAGGCGAGGTAGCATGCGCTGGTACTCCCAATTGTAGCCCTTGAGGACCCGAATCGTGTCCAGGTGGAATAACTCCTTCAAGCGGACTTCGAGGTCAAGATCACGTTGAAGGGGATGATGCACACGAATTTCGACCACGCCCGAATCACGCGCCGCAGTGAGGAATCGCGAAATCGCAGAGCGCGAGTAACCCAATTCCTCTGATATCCGTTGTTGGGTCATGCCTTCTTCGTAATAAAGGCTTGCTACCCGGGCAAGGAACTCGAGATTGTCCAGATCGGCGAGCTGGTTGTTCAAAGGCGTTTTAACCATAGGATCCATCTAACGATATTCACAATTGTAAACCATTTTCACAATTGTGCAATAGGACCTGGGGGACTATAAGCCAGCGATATGGGTCGTCCGGTCAAGGATGAGCGTGCAGGATGAGTTGGGGTTCAGCCCTGGAAGCGATAGGGTTTCTGGCCTTTGGTGTCTGTCTTGATCATGAAGATGTCGCCGGCCATTGGTTGTCTGCTTAGATCAGCATCGGATAAACCTGTCCGGGCTGATGTAATGAAAAGCGATTGCATATCGTCACCGCCGAAGGCACAGCTCGTGGGGCGTTGGGCCGGCAGGGGGATGTCAAGCATCAACTGCCCTTCTGGATCATAACGGGAGACTTGCCAGCCATCCCAGCGGGCGCTCCAGACGCACCCTTCATTATCAATGCAAAGTCCATCTGGCACACCAGGTAAATCTCCCGAATCGACCCATACCCTGCGATTTTCTATCGCACCCCGTACCGGGTCGAAATCATACGCGTAGATGCATTTCCTGGGGGAATCGGTGAAGTACATCGTCGAGCGATCCGGGCTCCAACCGATCCCATTAGAGATACCAATGTTAG
>JBFFMI010000066.1:0-13088 GCA_041554155.1 Anaerolineales bacterium | reverse complement strand
TGCCAGCCAGCTTGAAATTAACCCAGGAGCTCGTCGAGACCAAGGATGAGGAAGAGGCAGTAGCCTTGCTCGAATCCAGGGTCGAAGATATCGATGAAAACCTGTTGAATGGCTTGATGAACAGTGCAGCACAGCTAGAGGCTGCTGATGAAAACGAGAAGGCAGAGCAACTGCGCCGGCTGTATAAGCGAGCCCTGAAAATATCGATGTCGGCGAAGCTTACCTAATTTAATATACGCTCAGCTTTGCATGTGGATTATAAGGGCGCTCAACAAGAGCGCCCTCAGTACTTCTCAACCGTTCAATTTGCAGATCAACCCCTTGAGGTATCTTCCTTCAGGAAAAAAAAGGCTTACAGGATGGTCTTCGGCTTGATCCAAGGTTGCGACGACCAAGGACTCAACCCCAGCGTCAAGCGCGGCATCGGAGATAATCTTCTCAAAAAGCGCGCTTGTAATTCCCCCGGAACATGAAAACGTGATCAAGCAACCTCCCGGTCTCAAGATTTTGAAGGCCAAGAGGTTGATGTCCTTGTATCCACGTGCGGCTTTATCCACATGTGCAGTCGTTGCAGCGAACTTAGGGGGATCCAGGATGATCGTATCAAACTCCTGGCGGGAATCCCGGCAAGTTCGAAGATAGCTGAAGACATCGGCTTCGATTTGCTCAGCCTGCTCGGGTTGCAGCCCATTCAGATTGATATGCTCGGCTGTCATTTCCAGGGCTGCAGCTGAGGAATCGACTGAGACGATCGAACGAGCACCCGCCGACATTGCGACCACGGTAAACGCACCGGTATAACAAAATGCGTCTAATACATCTCCTCTGATCCAGTGCGTTAGCCTCTGGCGGTTCCTGCGTTGATCGAGGTAAAAGCCTGTTTTGTGGCCTCCACGAATATCGACCATGAATTTGCGATCATTCTCGAGGATCGGCAAACGATCAGGAGGCTCATCCCCGAATAGCGTACCAACACTCCTTGTAAGCCCTTCCAGTCGCCGGGAATCGGTGTCGGATCTCTCATAAACGCCGGCGATGTCATCTCCTGTGGAGATAACCTCTAGAATTGCATCCCGGTGGGCTTGGACACCCTGGCTGAGGAATTGTACGACCCGGTATGGACCATAACGATCGAGGATCAACCCTGGAATCCGATCGGATTCAGCATGGATCTCTCGGTATGCATTTGTCGATGGGTCATCGCGCAAGGACTGGCGCATTTGTACAGACGATGCGATGCGCCGTTGAAAGAATGGTTGATCGATCGGCTCGTTTTGATCCCAAGTCCACACCCGGACTCGGATCTGGGACTGCGGAGAGTAGGCCCCGCGCGCCATCCACTCACCCTCAGCATTCAGTACTTCCACGGTTGAACCTGGATCTGGGCTACCATCGACGGAGGCGATCGCACCCGAAAAGATCCACGGGTGCTTTCGCCGCAGCGGACGATCTCGCCCAGGATGAAGTCTTATTGTGGGTCTCAAAGGGAGACTCCAACTCTTGGACTTTCAGCACTGGTCACGAGAGCTCGGTAGTACATGGCCATCATTCCGATGCGCTGAGGGCAAGCAGTTGGGTTTCTGTCAGGATTTCGATGTTAAGCGCCCTGGCCTTCGCGAGCTTGGATCCTGGCGCGTCACCGGCTACGAGGTAGTTTGTCTTACTGCTGACGCTGCCCACCACTCTCCCACCAGCAGATTGGATCAGCTCTTTGGCTTCTGAGCGGCTCATGGTCTCTAGGGATCCAGTGATGACGAATGTAAGTCCTGCCAGGGATTGAGCTCTCTGCTCAACCTCCGCCATCTCAAGCGAAACGCCGCGAGCTTTAAATTTTTCCAGTACCGCCGCATTGGTAGGCTGATGGAACCAATCATGGATCGTCTCTGCCACGACAGGCCCGATGCCCTCCAGGCTTTCTAGATCAGATTTGCTTGCTGACGCAAGCGACTCTACGCTACCAAAATGCCGCGCGAGATCAGCTGCCACCGATTCTCCGACATTTCGAATCCCTAGGGCAATGATCATACGAGTCAGGCTTTGAGAGCGTGAGCGGTCGATAGCATCGACCAAATTCTGAGCTCGTTTTTCGGCGAAACCCTCTAAACCCAATAAGTCATCGATCGTTAGGCTGTAGAGATCGGCAATGTCCTGTACGATACCGGAATCTACTAGTTGCTTGGCGAGTTTGATCCCCATCCCCTCAATATCCATTGCCCCTCGGGAGGCGAAGTGTTCGATGTTGCGAATGAGCCTTGAAGGGCATGCTTGGTTGACACAATAAAGCGCGACTTCGGTATCCGAAAATTGCAATGGCTCGCCACATGAGGGACACTGGGCTGGCAGTTCATAACGTGGTTCTTGACCTCTTCGGGCTTCCACCACCGGGGCGATAATATACGGAATGACATCACCAGCCCGCTTCAGCAACACTCGATCACCAACGCGAATATCCTTCTCTTTGATGAAATCAAAGTTGTGCAGGGTCGCCTGGCGAACGGTCACGCCTCCCACTTCAACCGGCTCAAGGATCGCGTATGGAGTAATCACACCTGTGCGTCCTACATTGAGGCCGATATCCAGAAGCTCTGTGGTCACGACCTGGGCTGGAAATTTGTAGGCAAGTGCTCCACGCGGATCTTTTCCCACTATCCCAAGATCCTTTGAAAGACTGAGATCGTTAATCTTGATGACGACACCATCGGCTTCATACGGTAGAGTTTCGCGCCTTCGTACCCAGGCCTCGTAGGCCTCAAGCACGCCAGCCACATCTTTTGCGTAAACGATCCCATCGGGTACGGGGAAACCCAGCTTCTCCAGATACGCGATAACCTCCGTCTGCCGTGTAGGTATATCGCCATCGGCGCTGATGATGTCGTAGCACATCAAGCGAATCGGTCGGGAAGCCGTGAGGTTCGGATCCAATTGGCGCAGGGCTCCCGAAGCTGTGTTGCGCGGATTGACATAAGTCCTTTCCCCTGCATCTTCAAGTTCGCGGTTGAGTCGGGAGAAATCATCAAGATAAATAAGCGCTTCTCCCCGCACGACCAGATTAGCGGGCGGATCGATCTGGGCACCAGCCAGCGGTATGCGAAGTGGTAAACTGCGTACCGTTCTCAAGTTGGAACTGATATCCTCCCCATTCTCCCCATCACCGCGCGTGGTTCCCTGCGCGAATCGACCGTTCTGATAATGAAGGACAACGGTGAGTCCATCGAACTTGGGTTCTACAACGAAATCCGCATCCTTGACTCGTTCATCCAGCTTACTGATCCTTTCGAACCACGCCCGGACTTCCTCATCAGAGTATGCATTCGCCAGGCTCAAAATTGGAGCGGGATGTGGCACCCGCTTAAAGCCTTCGGCTGGTTCGACGGCGATGCGCTGCGTAGGTGAATCAGGGGTAATCAGATCGGGGTATTCCGCCTCGATTGCTTGCAGCTTTCGCAGAAGTTGATCCCACTCATAGTCGCTAATTGTCGGGGCGTTTAAGACGTAATAGGCATGGTTATGCTGCTCGATTTCACGTCGCAGCTGCTCGAGTTGATGCTTAATTTCTTCACGTCCCATCATAAGTTCCCTCAGGTATTACACCGATCTTGTCAGGTAGTTACCCTGTTCAACCTCGGACATCGTCTCAGGCCACACCGGCACAAACATGAGCCATTCCGAAGGTCGTTCTCGGATGAACAGCTCCATTTGATCCACGATTTGCTGAGCTAGTCTTTTTGCATCCTCAATTTCATCTTTCACAGGATCAGGTTCAATTATCTCGGAGCCAATGACGACATACTTTGCCGAACCTGCTTTTTGGATTGCCAGAACCATTATTTGTGCTCCAGTGCGAAGCGCAAGTCGGGCATGACCGATCGGCAAACGCGTTGGCCGGTTGAAGAATGAAAGGGTCTCACCCCCGGTATCAGGTCTATCCACCCCGGTTAAGACTATACCGCCGGCTTTTAGCCGCTGGTAGGCCTGGCGCAGACTAGCTGGTGAAATGGGTGTAACGTCAAGGCCGTATCGTTTCCGGAGCAGATTATCCGATTGATAACTGCCTTCCTCCTCAGCGTAAGATAAGATCTGGACCGGCCACCCCTCACGTGCGATCTTCATCAGCAGGATGTTAAATCCGCTCAAATGGGCGCCGACAACCATAAGACCCTTTCCTGCTGCCTGGGAACGACGGGCCGCTTCGATGAGGCTTTCATCGATCGTGCAGGGTATGTTTTCAAAACCAGCCCGAGTCGCGATCGTTGAGAACCACTCGACCAGAGCATGCGCGGAATTGGTTAGCACCTCCCGGACAACAGCATGAAGCCTTTCATCCTCAACAGACCACCCTCGAACTGCCGCCTGATTGGATCGCACTGCGCGGTAAAGCTCGGATTCTTGGCGTTTGAGAAGAAGCCCAACAATGATGTCACCCACTTTATACGCCCATCTGCGCGGCAGCAGCTTGACGAGAGCCAATCCAAGGAATGGCCCGATCCGACTGAAGATGAGCTTGATGAGCCACACCGGATCAGCCTGCCTGGGTCGAGCGATGGGATCGAAAGGCGTACCAGACCACCGCAAAGAACCTCAATGTATCTCTTATTGGGCGAAAGTGGCTTCTAATCTCGTCCGCATAGATCGTTCGGATATCAGTCCACCCGATTTTGTAGCCATTTTCCAGGGTCTGTAGAATCACGTCCACTTCAAATTCAAAACCACTGCGCCTGAGATCTAATGCCTGAAGCAGCCTGCGGGAATGAAGGCGGTAGCCACTCTGGTTGTCGTAGATTTTTTCCCGGATCGCAAGAGAGAGCAACCATGAGCCGAAACGGTTTGCGAAATTACGCGGGAACGGCATCTCGCGGGTGGACCGCCGACCGATGATCAGATCCGCCTGTGATTGGTTGAAGGCATCAATAAACCTGGTCGCTTCGCGCGGATCATGCTGGCCATCCGCATCCAGTGTTAGCACGGCCGAGAAATCACGCTCAAGCGCCCAGGAAAACCCATCCATGAGCGCAACCCCTTTGCCAAGATTCTTCGGATGGACGATCGTTTGCGCGCCTGCAGTGCGGGCGACTGCCACGGTTGCATCGGAAGAGCCGTCGTCGACGACAAGCACGGGCATGCCTTCGGGCAGGGGTCTGATCACGGCTTCGAGCGTTGCCGCTTCATTCCATGCCGGAATAAGTGCAAGCACTTCAGAGATTTGCATCCTGTAGCTTCTACCTCACCTTCCCGTAAGACCAAGATCCACAAAACACTCCGCCAGCTCAAAATCAACTTATCGTCAGGTCTAGATCTCTCTACCATTCTAATCTAGCCATAACGATGGTCAAGCACACCCTACCGCACTCTGAAATTAGAGTTACCCTATCGCAATTCATCAGAGCCGTGTGGGTGCCGTTCGTCAATTGTGGCTACAAAGACGTTTTGCTACACTGAAGCTACCTATCATGCGCAAGCAAGGAGTTGAGATGAGTGCAGGTCGGATCATAGCCTATATCGCTGCTGCTATTCTCGTATTCTTCGGTGTGCTATTCATCTGGGGTGCCTTCAGCCCGGATGGATCTCCCGGTTGGATCATCGTAGGTGTCATCAGTGTAGGAGCAGGACTGGTGCTGATCTGGCTTGGCTCACGAATAGGGAGAAAGGACACCACAGAAATCATCCAGAAAATTGAGCTTTCGGGTGACGTCAATCTTGAGACACTTACCTGCAATAATTGTGGTGGTGCGCTCTCGTCAGACAACGTGAAAATGGTGGCAGGAGCTCCTGTGGTGAACTGTCCCTACTGCAACACAAGTTACCAACTTGCCGAAGAGCCGAAGTGGTGAGGTCGACCTGTCTATCCAATTAGCTCTCGTGCAAAATAAGCAGCACTTCAACGAAATACCATGAATGATGACGGAGAATGATGTCTATGCGTAATAGATTGCGATACCCGGTACTCGCCCTCCTGGTCGCATTGTTGCTATGTTTCGCGGCCTTTCCAGCTTTCAGCCAGTCCTACTCCTTCGCAGTGGATCAGCTTCAGGTGGATGTTTATTACGAAGAGGACGGTAGCGCACGGGTTGTCTATCAGTTCCTGTTCAGCAATGACCCCTCTGCACCACCCATTGAATTTGTGGACGTCGGAACACCGCACAGTAACTTCGATCTCTCCAGCGTCAGCGCAACAGTGAACGGCCAGAGCGTGTCCCATATCGCTTACTCCGAATATGTCGATCATGGTTTCGAGGTCGGGTTGGGATCACGCTCAATTCCCCCCGGTCAGAAAGCGAATGTTACCGTTGTCATCGGTTGGATCGGTGACATGCTCTATGAAGACGATCTGGAGGACGAGTACGCCAGCACGCGTTTCATGCCATCGTATTTCGACAGCGACTTCGCCCATGGCAGCACAGATCTCTCTGTAGCTTTCCACCTGCCCCCTGGGGTTCAACCCGATGAACCTCGTTATCATGAAGCCCCACGTGGATGGCCGAGTGAAGTGCCCGAGGCATACCTCGATGATGAGGGTCGAGTGACTTACCTCTGGCGAAACCCTTCCGCGAATCCATATAGCGAGTACGAATTCGGCGCCTCCTTCCCTTCAACGTACGTCCCGGCGGAATCCATTCAGACACCCAGTATGATCACGATCGATGAAGAACTGTTGTTTGGTTTCTTTTGTTTCGGCGGCCTGCTGGTCGCTATCATCGGCTTCGCTGCGCTGGGAGTGTATACAAGCCGGCGACGAAAATTGGATTACCTGCCCCCGAAAATTGCAATCGAAGGCCACGGTATCAAACGCGGCCTAACCGCAGTCGAAGCAGCCATACTGCTCGAGACCCCGCTGGATCGGATCCTAACCATGATCCTGTTCTCTGTTATCAAGAAAGGTTCAGCCAAAGTCGTTACTGAAGAACCACTTAAAATCGAACGCCTGGATGCTGAGGTGAAGCTGCGCGATTATGAGAAGCAGTTCCTGCAAGTGTTGATCGATGATCCCAAAGGCAAACGTCGAGCCGGCCTGCAGAAGCTAACGGTAAGCCTTGTCAAATCCGTTCAAAAGAAGATGAAAGGCTTCAGTCTGAAGGAAAGCCGTGATTACTACAAAGCCATTATGCGAAAAGCCTGGGAACAGGTTGAAGCCGCTGAGACGCCCGAGGTTCGCTCAGAACGGTATGCTGAAGGACTGGAGTGGACCATGCTTGATGACAAGTTCGATGATCGCACCAAGCAGGTCTTCCGTAGCGGCCCGGTCCACTTGCCTCCCTGGTGGTGGTATTACAGGCCCTCCACCAGCGTCCCCCGACCGGCGTCTATTCCCGTTTCTACAGCGCGCGGCGGCGGGCGCAGCATCTCGCTACCGACCCTTCCTGGATCTGATTTCGCCGCCTCTGTCGTCACTGGAGTCCAGAATACAGCTTCCAACCTGGTGACCAATCTGGTTGGGTTTACCAGTGGTGTGACAAAAACAACCAATCCGCCGCCACCGCCTTCCGCATCGAGACGCTCGTCCTCCAGTCAAGGCAGCGGCGGTTGTGCCTGTGCCTGTGCCTGTGCCTGCGCTGGATGTGCATGTGCTTGTGCGGGAGGCGGACGGTGAGCCGAAACCTGTTCACGCGCCTTCGCAAGCCGCACCTAACCCCGGGTTTGCACGGCTACAATCTCCAGCGCCCGAACGAGCGAGTACGTGCTCATTTGAGGGTGGAACCTGATGAGCATGCCCTATTACTCATCAACGCCAATCGTGCGCTGCACCTGAATCCTTCGGCTGCCACGATCGCCTGGACCTATTTGGAAGGCCTGTCAATACACGATGCAGTGCAAGCGCTGCGACATCGCTTCAATGTAACCGTCGAGAAGGCCTACAAGGATGTTGAACAAACCCACGCCCAGCTCGAATCACTTCTCTGGGGTGATGGCAGCTGCCCAATACACGACCTGCAACTTGATTTGCTCGCCCCATTCAGCCAGCAACCTTCAGCCCCCTACCGCATGGATCTTGCGCTCACCTATCGCTGCAACAACGAATGTCCTCACTGCTACAATGCCCGCGCACGAAGCTACCCCGAGCTCAGCCCGGAAGAATGGTGCCAGGTTATTGATAATCTCTGGGAGCTCGGTATACCGCATATCTGTTTCACCGGCGGTGAAGCAACCCTCTATGACAATCTGGATGCGCTGATCCACAAAGCCGAGACAAATGGTCAGATCACCGGATTGCTGAGTAACGGCAGGCGCCTGCGGGACAAGGCCTACCTAACCCAACTGGTCAGGGCAGGCCTAGACCACGTTCAAATTACGCTCGAATCCCATCGCCCGGAAATCCATGATCCGATGGTGGCTGCGCGCGGAGCCTGGAAGCAAACCGTTGCGGGCATCCAAAACGTTGTGGAGGCAGGGCTGTATGTGATGACCAACACAACATTGCTTAGAGAAAATGCTGGCTCAATAGAAGAGACGATTGATTTCATCGCCGATCTAGGCGTCCCTACGATTGGTATCAATGCCTTGATTTACGCCGGTCAGGGCAAGACGGTCGGTACAGGTCTCCATGAGAGCGAACTTGAACCACTTCTCGAACGCGTGCGCGCCAAGACCGACGCGCGTGGACTGCGCTTAATCTGGTACACCCCCACGCAATACTGTCACTTTGATCCTGTTCAACTACAACTGGGTGTCAAAGCCTGCACTGCAGCCCAGTACAACATGTGCATTGAACCGGATGGCGCTGTGCTGCCCTGCCAATCATTTTATGAACCGATGGGTAGTATCCTATCGGATTCGTGGGACTCCATCTGGAACCATGAGCTGGCGCTGTGGTTACGGCAGCGCGAGTACGTCCCACAGTCATGCAACGACTGTGCAGTGCTCCAAGAATGTGGCGGTGGATGTCCGCTCACACTTCGTCATCAGCCTGAACAACAACCGGTCACGTACCTTGCGGCTGTTCAGTTAGAAGGATGATCTCATGCAAAAATTGTTCTCCCTTTTCTTCCCTGCCACTGAGCCCCCCGAACCCATACCGCCAGGTATATACCAGGGTATGTTCCCGCCAAATGTTGAGGCTCCCAATCGCCTCCATCTACGGATCGAGGAGGGCGGGAATGGTCTACTCCTCATCAATGCGGCCACCGTACTCCACCTGAATGCAACAGCGGCCGAGCATGTCTATCATTGGTTGGATGGTAAATCAGAGGGAGATGCAGCCCAGGAAATTGCCCGACGTTACCGGGTTTCCCAGGTGAAGGCTTTTCAGAACCAGCATGAGATTCGAGAACAACTTAAACGGTTAGCGGAGGCCCCCGATCTTGACCCGGTCCTATTCATCGGGGTCGACCGCACAGAGCCCTATAGTGAGATACCTTCAGCACCCTATCGACTGGATTGCGCCCTCACGTACAGGACTGATAAGACCGGAACGCATGATCCCCTGGCACGTGCCAGAGTGGACAAGGAACTTTCCACTGATGAATGGAAAGGTATCCTGAGCAAAGCCTGGGATTTTGGCATCCCCCATGTCACCTTCACCGGAGGAGAGCCCTGCTTATGGGATGACCTTCCCGCACTGGTCACCTTCTGTGAAGATCTCGGACAGGTGACCGGACTCCTCACAAATGGTGAACGTCTCGCTGAGAAGGCCTTCCTGAAAAAACTCGATCAAGCCGGTCTGGACCATATCCTTCTCACTTACTTACCAGGCAATCCCAAAAGCCTCCTAGGGTTGAAAGCTGCGCTCAAGACTGATATTTTCACCGCCACCCATATCCTAATCTCAGGACCTGAAGATTTCGAGATCCTTGATGAGATGCAAAAGCTCGGCGTCGCAGCCGTGTCACTCTCTTCTCATGAAAAAAACGTTGATCACCTGGAGGAAGCGCGCGATCACGCTGCCGCTTTGGGGTTGGATCTGATCTGGGATTTACCCGTCCCCTATTCCAAACTTAATCCGATCTCCCTAGAACTTGAGAGCTCTCTTGTTGGCGATGGTCGCGGCTGGCTCTACGTTGAACCAGATGGGGATGTTCTACCTGCGCAAGGTATCGATCACATCCTTGGAAATATTCTAAATGATCCCTGGCCCACAATTTGGGAGCACGCACAAAACTGGATAACATCCCGATCGGTGTGAACTTGTCTCCTCGCGAAAACTTCCCATGTCGGCGTTATCCCCTCCGATGAATGCAAACTTGGAAACGATGCACGCTCGCTACGTGACGCAATCCAGATGGACTCAAGCGTTGCGGCAAAACTTGATTAAGCGGATCTCTCTCCCCGCGCGACCCAGAGCGTTGGAAGTTGGTTCAGGAACAGGTTGCATCAGCAGCTGGACAGCTCAAGTCCTGCGTGCTGTCGTGCATGGCATCGACATTGATTTCCCGTCGGTCCAATTTGCACTTCAAAACGACCCCGATAATATCTATGCGCAAGCCGATGGTCTGGCACTTCCGTTCCCCAACAACTACTTTGACCTCGTATTCTCACACTTCTTACTGCTCTGGACCCTGCAACCGCTTGCAATCCTTCAAGAAATGCAGCGTTGCGTCCGGCCGGGGGGTTGGGTGATCGCCTTCGCCGAGCCAGATTACGGTGGCCGTATCGACTACCCCTCGGAGCTTGCACGCATCGGCGAGTTACAAGCGCAAGCGCTTCAAGCATCTGGCGCTGTGCCAACCCGTGGTCGGGAAATCCGCGCATTGTTCAATCAGGCTGGGCTGACCAGGGTGCTGGCCGGAGTACTCGGCGGTGAATGGCAGACCGATCCGCCAGATGACCGGGATTCAGAATGGTCCATCCTGCAGTACGATCTCGCGGGGCGCCTCTCGACCGACGAATTCAGCCAGCTCCGATCGCTTGACCTGGAGTCCTGGCAGAGTCAAGTGCGCGTTCTATTCACGCCAACTTTTTACGCTATCGGTCAAAAGCTCACCTGATAAACCTCAAACTATATGTAACAGGGTTTCCTGGCCAGCGCGGTCCACTAAAAAAAGACCTGCGGGATGCGCAGGTCTTTTTATTACCGATCGGAACTCGTGGTTAGAACAGATTGAGGATCTTGCCAGTTTCGAGGTCGAGATCGATATCCATATACGCTGGTCTCGTTGCGAGGCCGGGCATCGTGCTCATCGCACCGAGCAAGGGGTAGATGAATCCTGCGCCAACACTCGCCCTTACCTCACGGATGGGTACGGTGAACCCTGTCGGTACACCCTTAAGCGTTGGATCGTGGCTGAGGCTGAGATGCGTCTTCGCCATGCACATGGGCAAGTCGCCAAAACCCGCTTTCTCGTAATTCGCGATTTGCTCTTCCGCGAGCGGCTCATAGGTCACGCCATCAGCACCGTAGAACTCCTTGCAGATATGCTCGATCTTCTGCTTAATGCTCCAATCCAACGGATAAAGGAATTCGAAATTGCTGGGTTGCTCACAGGCTTCTACAACTGCCTCGGCAACTTCTGCTGCACCGGCGCCACCATCTGCCCAATGCGTGCTTTTTACGGCTGCGAAAGCGCCCTCCCCTTCGGCATATTTTCGCACCATCTCCATCTCCGCATCGGTGTCCGCTTCAAAACCGTTGACACATACCACTACTGGGATGCCAAAACGGTTCGCGTTGCGAATATGAACACCAAGATTGCCGAGACCCGCCTCGAGCAGTTCGAGATTCTCCTCGGTGTATGCTCTATCCAGTGAGGCTCCAGGGGTTACCTTCGGTCCACCACCGTGCATTTTAAGCGCCCGCACGGTTGCTACCAGCACGACTGCATTGGGGATCAAGCCCGAGTAGCGGCACTTGATATCGAAAAATTTCTCCATCCCGATATCGGCACCAAAACCACTCTCGGTTACAACATAATCACCCAACTTCAATGCCATTTGATCGGCAATGATCGAGGAATTACCATGGGCGATATTGGCAAAGGGGCCACAATGGACAAACGCTGGCTGCCCTTCAAGAGTCTGCATCAGGGTCGGCATCAAAGCATCCTTGAGCAGCACGGTAACCGCACCGGCGATCTCCATCTGCTCTAGGGAAACCGGATTACCTTTGGTATCGAGGCCGACAACAACGCGGCCGATGCGTTCACGCAGATCCTTCAGACTGGTCGCCAATGCCAGTATGGCCATGAACTCCGATGCGACCGTGATATCAAATCCGGTGGACCTTGGAAAAACAGGGCTATCCGAGCCGTCACGCATCTTGACATCATTAAACCCAACCTTGATGCTGCGCAGGCTGCGATCACACACATCGACGACCCGGTTCCATGTGATGGTATCGACGTCGAAACCGATTCGCTTGATTCCGCGTCGCTCAAGCGCTTCGTCCGATTGGCGGCTTTCATGGTAAAGCCGGGTGTCAAGCGCAGCCGCAACGAGGTTATGCGCCACAGTGATGGCGTGGATGTCGCCAGTAAGATGAAGGTTGAAATCCTCCATCGGGATTACCTGGCTGTAGCCTCCCCCCGCAGCGCCACCTTTAATGTTGAAGGTTGGCCCCATACTTGGCTGGCGGATACAAGCGATTACATTCTTGTTAAGCACTGTGCCCATTGCCTGGGTCAAGCCCAGTGAGGAAGTGGTTTTACCCTCTCCAAGGGGAGTGGGTGTTATCGCAGTCACATCGATGTACTTCCCTTGCGGGCGATCCTCCAAGCGTTTAAGGATGTCGAGGTGAACCTTGGCCTTGTACTTTCCATAAAGATCGAGATCATCCATTTTGAGGCCGAGCTTGTCGGCAATCTCAAGGATTGGCCTGAGGTCTGCTTCCTGTGCAATCTCAATGTCCGAAGGCACGGGTCGTTTCGGTTTTAGAACCATGTGTGTCACCCTCCTGTTGGGCAATGTAATGATATTGGATCTGCAATGCTCAAATCCACCCCCCTAGTGTGCACCGACATATGTTTTAGATCAAGCGACATCCTTCACAATTGCCAGTGCCAACCATAACATCGAGACGGCTTCAATACCGGTATTCATAAGACCACAATGCTGGTACCCGATTTTTTTAATGCATGCGGCGGCTTGAAACATGGTTTCTTCACCTGCTGCCAGGTTCTTCCCCCCCCGACTCGGGCTTACTTCAGGAAATTATGAACCACGGG
>JBFFMI010000065.1:0-13094 GCA_041554155.1 Anaerolineales bacterium | reverse complement strand
TTCTCGCCAGGCGAGGGCCGTACCCACAAGCACCGGGATCACGGAGGCGGTCAGGAAGGGCAGGCGCGTCGCATTGACGAATAGCGCCCAACGTGAAGGCAGCGGTGTGTCCTGGCGCACCTTCCAGGCGACATGGTATTCATCGTCATGCTTAACGACTTCGGCATCAGCGCCAACAATGTCGATGAAGCCACGTACAAGGCCCGTTTTGAAGCCTTCTAGCAAGCCGTTGTCCATTCTAAGGACAAAATGGTCGTCTGCCGATTCAACGATTTCGCTCGCTCCTGCATCATTGAGGAAATAGGGATGCACTTCGGTACAAAAGATTTCCATCATCTTCTGTGGGCGTCCCTGGAGTTGCTTGACCAGATTGCTGAACATGTTAGCCCAGCTCTCCACCGAAGCGATGGTGATCTCTTCGATCAGGGCACCATCGTTCTTGCCAAGTGTCTTGTCGATGAATAGCACCGCCTCATTCAGGGGCTCCATCGGGCAATCTTCATCCGGGTCCATTTTCCGAAAATCGGGCGCGCCAACGCTTTCGGCCAGTTCGTTCCAGCCCTCAGCACCAAGTTTGGGGCGATAGTTCCCATAGAGAAGCTGCCAGGACAACGCTTTAACAGTCTGTTCCTCAATCGGTTTTGCCTGAGACATATGCCTCCTCCCGTGCAATATAGACAAAATTACTCTTGAATATACTCATTGTATCATCCTGAAATTTCTTCTGGGTTTTGAACGTAGGCGGTTTGCACCCGCTTCACATTCCCTACCTTGCACATCTTGAAGGATTCATTATCCTACCTAATGGAGGGCTGAAATCCCGTTGAAACAAAGCCATTTGCTCACAAAATCAAGTTTTCTGCGAGGGCTGCAATGCTCAAAGAGTTTGATGCTGGACGCATTGCAACCCGGGCTGCGTGATCCTCTTGATTCGCAGTCGCAGATGCATATGCGGCTTGGGCAGGAAGTAGGCATGCTCGCCCGGGAACGCTACCCCGGCGGTGAGATCGGGCGTATCCCCGGGGCGATCGACGTCTCACTTCAGCGCACCCAGGATTTGCTCAAGGCCGGTGTACAGATCCTTTATGAACCGGCCTTCCAATCGCATGGTGTCTTCATACTGGCAGATATCATCGTCATGAGCGAGCAGGGCTGGAGGTTGATCGAAGTCAAAAGCAGCAGCGAGGTGAAAGATCAGCACCTGTGGGACCTGGCGGTCCAACTCTTCGTCCTGCGAGGGTCGGGATTGCTGGTCGAAGATGCTGTTTTACTGCACATGAACCGTGCGTACGTGCGCCAGGGCGCTACGGACCTTGGAGCATTGTTCCAGGAATCATCGTTGATTTTGCAGGTAGAGGAGCTCCTACCGCAGGTGGAAGCTAGCATCTCGGATTCAATCCGACATTTAGATGCTGCGGTGATTCCCGATCGAGATATTGGTTCATACTGCAAAGATCCCGTGGATTGCGATTTTATCGGCCGCTGCTGGTCGCATCTGCCGGATCCCTCGGTCTTTGATGTATACCGCCTGACAATGGTGAAGAAATTCGAACTGTATCACGCCGGGATCAGCCGGATTGAGGAGATCCCGGCGACCTACGCGTTGCCATCATCGTCAGCATTTCATACCGAAGCGCATAAAGCCGGCGTACCGATCCTCAAACGATCTGAACTGAGGTCGTTTGTCCAGGAATTGGCTTACCCGCTGTACTTCCTCGACTTCGAGACTTACAGCATTCCGATCCCACCCTTTGATCGCCTCTCACCTTACACGCACGTCCCCTTTCAGTATTCGCTGCATGTCCAGGAACAACCCGGATCGCCTGTGGAACACAGTGGCTATTTAGCCGTAGCAGGCCGTGATCCACGGGAGGCATTTCTCGATCAGTTGCTTAAAGAGACTGAAGGGAGGGGGGATATCATTGTGTATAACGCGGTCTTTGAGCGCAGTGTGCTGAAGAAGCTGGCAGAGCAGCTCCCGGCATATGTCGATCCGATCCACGAGCGCATTGATCGCCTGGTTGATCTGATGGACCCCTTCCGCCAGCGCCTGTTTTGGAGCCCGGAGATGGGTGGATCGGTATCGCTGAAATCAGTGCTCCCGGCACTGGTCCCGGATCTTACCTATAGTGATCTTGCAGTGCAGGACGGCATTCAGGCGATGGATGTCTATTTGAAGCTCGAGGATCTGGGCGATTCGAGCGCGGCCGAAGCGCAGCGCGAGGCCCTATGGGAGTACTGTAAGCTGGATACACTAGCCATGGTGCGAATATTGGATACATTGCGAAGTTACCTGGAATAAAATGCTGGACTTTAACCCCTGCGGGCCTCCTGAATCCCCTTTTCCAACAATATCCCCAATCCTGGGGGATGGCATCTACCCCACCTGCAATATATCTTTCATATAGGAACTGAATTGATTGAAATGCATGGATGCTGCCTGGAGATTCACAATGAAGCGGAAATTCATATTTATGGTTATACCCCTTGCTCTATTGATCTTGGGTGGGTGGACGATCTTCGCCCGGTGGGTGCGAGAGCCTTCAGCTTTGCCGGAGGCCGCTATGGTGGTTGGGGCCTGTGCCCGGCACGAAATTGGTTTTGATGATTCTTCGGTCCTGGCACAGTTCAATAAAACGGACGACATCCTCGCGAATCCAGAACATTTCTGGCGGCAGGATCGAGGGCACAGCCTTATAGCACTATCACCCCACTTGAAAACTGAATCACTGCCCCCAGATGAATGGTACGAATCGATGGGAGAGATTGCGCAGTTATCTCCGGAAGAACGCAGGGGAGAAAGGCACTACCTGGCTGCCCGGATGATCATGGATCATAAGGAGATCTACTGCACCGTCGGCGCTCGAATTATCCAATCACTATTGCCACCAGATGCAGGCTTGGAAACGACTGTTCATCTAACCGCATTCACGCAACCTGCCGCGTTCACCACCAATAACGCGATTGTGATGAATGTCGACGTGAGCCACTACTTCGGCAAGAGCGCGTATTTCTTCAATACGCTTAATCATGAACTTTTCCACATTGGCTATTGGCGCTACCAACCCTATCAACAGGAGATCTGGCCACAGAGTTACTCGTTAAAATCAGCGCTCGTCATTTTGCAGAACGAAGGCATAGCAACCTACAGCCAGGAGCTAAGCAATGCGTACTACCCTGCGATGCTCGAGATAGATCATCAGCTCAGTCAGAGTATGCTGGCGCTACGTTTTTTCGTGGGCAGAGTAAATGACCTTTTACAAGACGCAGCAACGTTACCCGAAGACGACGTGCTCCTGGATTTATACAGTGGTTTCAATCAGAGAGCGTTGTACGCAGTTGGGGCACACATGGCCCGCACAATCGATCAGGAACTCGGTCGAGAAGCTCTGGCGGGAACCATTGCTCTTGGACCGCAAGCTTTTGTGCAGACGTATAATCAGCTGGTTCAGGAAAGCTGGAAAATTTCAGAGGTTCCAAGAACACTATCGCTCAATGCCTTCCAGCAGTTACGAAAATCTGCGGTTGAGGCGACGTATGATCGCATCCCGGAATTGCTGGAGGGAATCAGGTCTACAACAGCAGATAACCTTGATGGAGCGAAATTTGAGGAGATCCGCAGTGCTGGGTTGGTGCTACAGGGGAGCGATGAACAGCAACTTGCGGTACAGGTCT
This sequence comes from Anaerolineales bacterium, assembly GCA_041554155.1. Classification (GTDB taxonomy): domain Bacteria; phylum Chloroflexota; class Anaerolineae; order Anaerolineales; family E44-bin32; genus E44-bin32. The sequence goes on along the minus strand of JBFFMI010000065.1, from coordinate 9,419 downwards.
TTGAGAGCATGGCAGCTCTCTTCCCGGATCACCCTTTTAGCCATATCTATCTGGCGGAAGCTTATCAATTAGTCGGTGACTTTGGCCTGGCAGCGGATTCTTTCCAGAAGGCGATCACCATCGATCCGAGCTTGATTGCATTGATCCGTTAGTCTTGGCCTGGTGGTATCTTGATTGGATATTGTTTAATCTGCGAATAATTTTCCTGATCTATCTTCCAATTTAATGCCCTACCCCGGTCATCTTTCCACAAGGTGTACGCCCCTGTACAATGCTAAGCGACGATCCAAGCGTATGTGAAAAGGACGGTTGCGATGCTGCGAAAGCTAACTTTCTGCTTCCTGTTCATCAGCCTTTTGATCACAGCATGTGGGGGTGGGACCAGCCCGGTGGCGCTGCCTGGCGACCAGTCTTTAGAAACCTGTGGCGATGGGAACTGTAGTGAAAACGAGGATTCAGTGTCTTGCGCTTCGGATTGTGCGAGCGAGCCGACGAGTATGCCGCTACCAACACCTACCGTGGAGATTGAACCACTCGGGTATATCACCTTTGAGGTGAATGTCCATGACTTTGTGCACCTCGAGGACAGTGCTGAAACACTCCTTATGCTCATCGACCTGTTCGACAGCCATGGGGTCAAAGGCGAATTCTTCCTGACCGGTCCGATGACCCATCATTTCATGGAGCAGCATCCTGAAGTTGTTCAGCGTCTCATCGAGACGCAGATGGCGATCAGCTATCATGTGCGCCCACCCCATCCCGCGATGCGTGGATTTGATACGCCTCTACAAATCTCCGCTATCAACCTGAAAGAACAGAAAATTGCTGAGTATGAATCACAGCGCTTGGATACGACGACGGGCGATTTAATATCAGATCAACCCGGTGGCTATCAATACCTTACACAAGTCTTTGGGGCGGAATCGGTGGCAGTCAATATTGCCAATGATCCGGTGCGTGGATTCATTCTGCCCTATCTCGAACGTGCGGGTGCGCGCGTGGTTGTCATGAGTGAGAGAGGCGCGCCCACCTTTGATGAACCTTTTTCCCGGGAATACAACTTGTGGGTGCGTCCCACGGATATGCGCATCGATCGCTGGGCTGCAAGCGGCGTTGATGCATCACTGGCCTGGTGGACGATGCTGGAGACGGACTACGCTGACGCCTATCAACCCCTTGTCTATCTACAAGACCAGTTGGGGAGCTGGAATGGGGAACGCCTGCCCTTTGTCGTTGTGTCCATCAGTGAGGACAACTTCTACCGTCAGGGTCCAGCTCCTTGGACCTTGATCTACTACCAGGATGAGAGCAAGTCACAACCGAAGAGCCCGCCCTTTGATTTGAGCGCCCCCGATCTCTCCACGGCTCGCTCGGAGGAGAATCGCGTGGCCGTATGGGATGCCTATGCCGAGTTGGTTACCTGGGCATCGGTATACATGGATGTCGTCACCTCGAAGGAGATCGTCGCCATGGCGGAGGGTGGATAACGGGGTTGAAGTCGATCACAAGCCCTAGGATACCGGGGCGGACCTTGTGTCCGCCCTTTTGTAACAGAGCTGAGACAAGCTTGGCCCGCGCAGATGGTTTTTGATCTTCGATGACTAACCCGCGAGGATTTTCGACATAATTACCACCTCGCGGCCACGGTACGGCTCCCGCTCAATCTGCTCCCATCCCAATTTTTCATATAGTCCCTGGGCAGAGTTTGTGTAGAGGAATAAGGTTTCAACGCTGAGTCCAGCGGCCTTTTCTTCAATGGCGTTAACCAGGGCCGCGCCGTGACCCCGTCCACGGAAGGCAGGTGCGACTAATACGCCTGCCAACCAGGGGGAGAGGTCTTTGCGCGTGTCCATGTCGTGGAATACGAGCGAGGCAAGACCTGCTGGCTGGTTTTCGTCAAAAGCGATCACCGTAAGTGGAATGCGATCGCGATGCATTTGTTCTGTAAGGCGCTCAATCCACTGTTGGAGGGGACGGTCTGGTGTTAGATGCCCCCATTCCTCCCAACGCCACCGGGCGAGGGTGGGGCATAGTTCTGGATGATCAGCGAGCAGCTCAAGTTTCCTGGTCATTCAATGCCAGATGGCAACTTGTTTTTATGCTCCCTTGGCGTTAACCACGGCTTCTGCATAAACTCACGCCCCGGATTCTTTGAGGATGAGCATGGCGTGCCAGATCGCATCCACCTGGAACGGGAGTTGCGACCAGGTCTCTCCGAAATCATTCGTGTGCCAGACCGATCCCTTATGGGTGCCTAGATACAGTTCACCGGCTGAGCCCGGGATTGAGACCATCACCGTTGGCGTTTCATTGAGCGGGTGGTCGGACCAGCCGATCGGCTGCCAAGTACCGTCAGCTCCCGAACGATAGAGATACACTTCGGGGTTCTCGCCAACCGTCTTCCAGGGGCTGGGGCCAACGCTGGCATACCAGGTATCTGGTTTTGCACCATCGGCAGCACAGGTGATCCCATAGTTTTTTGCCAGACCTTTTCTTGCCTTTTGCCAGGTGCGCCCACCATCACGGCTCATCGAGGCGCCACCACCCGAACCGCCTGCCTCATAAGCATAATTACCATCTAGGGCATGGAATTTGAGTGAATGACAATCGCGCAGAGTACCACGAAGATGGGATGACCATGTATCACCACCATCTTCGCTGCGAAATACGCCACCAAGTTCGACCCCTGCCAGGATCACATCACGCTCCGTGGGCGAAGTGGCGATCTCCATCACATAGGGTCGCCTGTCAGGTGGATCGGCGGGTGAAAACCACCACCAGCGGTTGGGAATATTCCGAAAGCTTACCAATTCATGCCAGGTCTTTCCGCCATCTTTGGATCGAAAAATCAGTGCGGGTTTTGATCCGGCATAGAGGAGCTCGGGATTGTGTGGGCTCACCGCCAGCGATTTAACGATTTGGCCCTCCATCCCGGCGTATTCCCAATTTTCCCCGGAATCGGTCGATCGCCAGACCCCCTGCTCCCGTGTTCCGGCATAAACCACTCCCGGATTGGAGCCATCAGCAGCCAGGCAAGTCACCTTATGCTCGGTCAGCACGGTGGATACATGCCAGCTACCAAGCTTCGGATCTTCCGTGGCTCTATAGAGGGTATCCACACCTCTCGACATAATCACCCTGGCTGAATTCATTGGATAACCTTCCTTTCGAGCGCGTGGCTGTGGCGCGCATCCTGGATGCGGCGGACGAAGGAAAGTGCCCAGAACGGATAGCCGAATACCAGACCTGCCAGGACTGCGAGGGCTTGCCCTTTAGGTAGGCGAGGTTGATCCCGGCCTGCCTGTTCAGTGATGGCGAACCAGGCGGTTACAAGCAGGAACGCTGGTATCACAAGTACGATTTGCCGCTGGAAAGGAAGCACATTGGCCACGAGCAGCGATTGCAGCACGATAACAGCAAAAGTCCCGGCCATACCCAAAGTCTGAATTTTTCGCCCTGTAGAGGGGGCAAGAATACGGTGGACATAGGTGATGATCGGGAGCAAGAGGGTGTAATGGATCACTACGGCGATGTCGTTCATGGTTCCGAAGAAACCACCGATCCCCGAAAAGAAGAGGATGAGGAATACGATCCCGATTGCTGCAGCCACCGCGCTGAGATAGAGAAATACGATCACCCATCGTTCTGAAGCTAGCGAAACTTGCTCCCTGGCAAGATTTCCACTTGAGCTATCGACAGACATCCTTATAACTCCTGATTGGCGATGCAAAGGGGCCCGGTCACTGGCTGGCTTGACGACTTAGATGGAAGCTCAGCGCGATAGCCGCGATCCCACCAAATGCCAGGTTCAGGGTGTTGGCCAGGTTAAAGATGCCTGCTTCAGCCTGGCAGGCTGCTGGACAATAGAAGAACAACCAGCTCACCGGAATACCGAGCAGGACCAGGAGATTCAAAGCGAAGGTAGTGATCAACGCTCTGCGGCTCCCCCTCCAGGCGAGTGCAAGGCTCCATGCCCAGCCTCCAAAAAGTAAGGTAAAGATTAAGGCAGCCGCATTCAGAATGAGTGGGTCGTTAAAGTCGACTGGAAAGACGAACATCGCATCAAGATACCCGCGCCACATTTCGCTAAGCCACGCCAGCGCAGTGATCGTAAGGGCTCCATTACGGGATAAAAACCAGGATTTCATCGTGCCTCCTTAAAAGTTTTGTATCGATCGCGGCCTTGGTATGACGGTGCAAGGATGCTGCAACTGCTGCGTATACGTTTTAAAGCAAAACCGGATGCGTGGATCAATGAGGTTATTCCTGCCGGTTTCTGATCAGGTCCGGTAAGCAAAGCATCATTGGATTCTCAATTATCCTCTGCGAATATTAATATACAACAAATCAGGTCTTCGTGCTCATGTATCGTGGGGTCGATTGCCTGCCCTGGATCATCCATTACTCAATCGTACTCACTCGTACGATGGGTCGCGCTCGTTACAAACTTTCTTCATCAGTGATCCCCACAAGGTGGGGTCTCCCGCTCGGGGAAGGTGATGCGGAAGGATAGGCGCGGAAATTTGCGACATCAGTATAGATGCGAATGGATTAACACAATCGGCCTGCGATGTTGTGTGCAGGCTGACCTGTTCACAGTGCAATGCTGATTCTTCTATCGTGATCGACTGGCCTACGCCTCTTCCAGCATTTGCTTGGGTTTATCCGCTACGGTTTGGACCCTTAAACCATTGATCCGATCGCGCATGATTTTTGCAATCTCGATCATCGAGTGATAAGCCCCAAAAGGGTCTTCGGCACAGATTTTCCGTAATGCTTCTGCATCAATTGCGAGATATTCACCGGATTTGCTGCCGATGCAAGTGGCGGTAAGGTTGTGGGGTGGAATCAATGCTGACCAGACAAACGCCTCCCCGGGCGTGATGGTATCGGAGACCGCCAGATCTCCCTCACCTAATCGATACGCTACATGGATATCGCCTGAAAGAAGTAGACAAAGATCCTTCGCTTTATTTCCCTCCCGAAGGATCCAGTCGTTCTCATTGAACGCTCTCGTCACAGCGACCTTCACGATTTCGTCGAACGCTGCTGTAGAAAAGCGAGCGAAATGAGGGACTTTTTTCAAACTTTTCGCTGGGATCCTTGTGGTACCTCCCTTAAGCGATTGGCGAAAAATGTAGCTGTAAATTTTGTAACTATCAGTTACAGGATTTAGATTTGGAAGTGAAGCCTGATCTCAAGGAGGATGTTGAAATCGGGATCGGCGCAGGATGGTCAGGGTCATTTTGTCCGAACGTGATCCAGCACTGAGTGGTATTCAAGATACGATGGAGGAAAGCGATGTGCCGAAATATTAAAAATTTACGCGATGTGGATCACCCTCCAACGGATGAGCAGATCATCGACACTGCGCTGCAGTATGTGCGCAAAGTGAGTGGAATTCCATCAACATCAAGCTGGAATGCGGAGATCTATAACCAGGCAGTTAAAGACATCGCCGCTGCAACCAAGCGGTTGCTTGAAGATCTGGTCATCATACCCCGCGAGAAGCCGGATCCCTGAGAAGAATACCGTGTGGAATTCAACCCCAAATCGAAAAAAGCCTTTCCCTGCATCCGCGATCAAGGCTTACTATATTAAACCAAGCACAACTTAGTGTACTGAACAGGAGATGCAAGGATCCTGGGCTCGAATCAGCATCTGAGCCTTGCGGCTGGTCTCTTCCTCAGGCTCCCCTGCGTCAGACATCTGGGCCACCAAAGCTTCCAGGTCATACTGAATATTCGCGTGGTTCTGGCCGGTGGGAATCACACAATCAGCACGCTCGATGATGCCATCATCGCCGACCTGATAATAGTGATACAAGATGCCACGTGGCGCTTCGACAGCGCTAACCCCTTCGAAAGCCGTAAGTTCATAGGGAGCAGCCACATCATATGTTTTAAATTTCGATTCGATCTGCTTCTTGACCGTCTTATAAGCATCCTGATCGGCTTCGGTGGTCTCTTCGCCACCGAAGGTATCGATCATCCTGTAGCCCGTGTCAGAACCGATGGCGACAAAGTATTTATCCCCGATATCGGTCAGGAACAAGTCGAAGCCTTTGAATACAACATCAGCGCCAACCGATCGGCAGAAACAATCCTCGAGTGGTTCGTGATCCAGACCGATGATGACGGTGTTTCTGCACCGGGCTTTATAGTAGGGATTAGGATAGCCGCTCTTGAGCATCACCTCATCCAGTTTGCGAAGGGCGTTGATATCACAAGCTCGCATCCCTATGATGACTCGAGGATGGACGGGGTAGTGGATCTCCTGTTCCCACTCGGTGTCCACGAAATTGTAGGTGGCGAGAGTCTCTTTGAACGGCAGGAAGAAATTCTTGGGCGAAGCATAGATTCGTGTATCGTCCATCTGTAGCTCCTCAAAATCGTTCAATTTCAAGAAGCGATAGATCTTGTTGCCCTGCGGATCCAGCTCGCGCCTTATTGGACCAAAAACTTCATTATCTTGCATGAAGCCTTCGACCAGCTTACGGAAGTTAGCCTTGGTGACCGTTTTGTACAGCATACATAACTCCAGCAGGTGGTTGTGTGCCACCTTTCCTTCATACAGCAACTGCATTGATTCAGATTGGAAGGCTAATTGTGATAACTATCACTAGCTGGATGACATCTTTACATTTCTGCATGGACGCGGTAAATACACCGTAAGAGAATACGGCTGTAGTGATTCCGGAGCTCAATACATCGTTACGGCTCGAAACCAATGCACACAATCTGACTGCATGAGTGGATAACCATGCAGCTGTCCCACGGCAACTTATGCAGGCTTTGCGACACAAGTAACCCGAGAAGCGTGATATTTCGGTTTTCACTTAACTTGCATTTATGCCATCATAAAGGGACCTTGCCCTGCATTGTTTTCGGTTTGCAGGTTACAGGTCTGGACGATTGCCAGCCAAAATGTCGCGATAAAATTTGTTGCACGTTCCCCGAACCGTAGAGGAGGGACTGGTATCCATGCGAGATCGTTTGAATTCACTGGTTGATTCCCTTCTTCCGATTCTGGCTACACTCGCTGCGCTTGCCATCGGCGCAGTGATGCTGCTCCTCCTGCGGGTCAATCCCATCACGGCCTACCGGGCACTCTTGGAAGGTGCATTTGGTAGCACGAACGCCGTGGCAGAGACCCTGGTCAAGGCCACACCTCTGCTCTTTGTCGGGCTGGGGATATGCATCGCCTTCAGGGGGGCTGTGATCAATATCGGCGGCGAAGGTCAGATGGTGGTAGGCGCCCTCCTGGCCACGGTTGTTGGTTTGACCCTCACGGATTGGCCCGGCTGGCTTGTCGTAAGCCTTGCGCTTCTGGCAGGCTTCGTCGGTGGGGCGATCTGGGGTGGAATCCCGGGGTTGCTGAAGGCCTACTTCAACGTCAATGAGATCTTGAGCACGATCATGATGAACGCCATCGCTGTGCAGGGGATGAATTTCTTGCTGCGGGGCCCGATGATAGACCCGGCACAGGCAGAGCTGGCCTCCAAGATCCCCCAAACTGCACGTTTGATCGAAGCTTATCGTTTGCCGCGCCTGGTGCCAACCCGTCTACATCTGGGCGCATTGATCGCTGTGATACTGGCGATCCTGGTCTACATTTTGCTCTGGCGCACGACGTTGGGGTATAGGATCCGGGCCGTCGGCCAGAATCCACATGCTTCACGCTACGCAGGTATCAGCGTGAAGCGCCACGTTGTAATGGCGCTGCTCTTGAGCGGGGCGTTTGCTGGACTGGCTGGGGCAACGCAGGTGTATGGGGTAAATTATCGGATGATTACGGATGGTTCCGCGACCGGCTTCACCGGCAGTGCCGGTTTCAATGGGATCGTCGCAGCCCTCTTCGGGCAGCTGCACCCGATCGGCACGATCCCGGCCTCCATCCTGTTTGGGGCGTTGCTTGTCGGCGCAAATAAGATGCAGCGGGTGGTGCAGGTGCCATCAGCCTTGATCATTGCGCTGAATGGCCTGGTTGTGGTTTTCGTCGTGTCGAGTGAGATCTGGCGTCAACGCCGTCAGCGCCGCAGGCTTCGAGATGCGGTCGCGGAAAGTGAGCAAAGTCCCGATCCTGAAGGGGGTGGTGCGATCGAGTCCTCGGAAGAGGTGGGATCATAATGGGTGAACTTATCTCAACCACGGTGCTGGTTGGAATCCTGGCCTCAGGCATTCGCTTAGCGACACCCTATCTTTATGCCGCCATCGGGGAGACCTTCGGCCAACGCAGTGGCGTTCTCAATCTGGGAGTCGAGGGGCAGATGCTACTCGGGGCATTTGCGGCGTTCTATGTCAGTTTCTCCACGGGCAATCTCTGGCTGGGTATGCTGGCCGCGCTGCTGGTGGGAGCCCTCATGGGGTTGGCGATGGCCTTCGTCACCGTGAACCTGCAAGCCGAGCAGGGCATCAGCGGCATTGGTTTCTATCTATTCGGTCTGGGGATGAGCGATCTCTTGTTTCAGCGTTTGCTCGGGACGGTCGAAACCGTTAGCGGCTTTTCCAAGATCCAAATCCCTTTCCTGAGCGACATTCCCATCATCGGAGAGATCTTTTTCCAACAAAACCTCTTGGTTTACATCGCCTTTGCTCTCGTGCCCGTAGCGTGGTTTGTCCTCAATAAGACAACCCTGGGCCTCAAAATTCGGGCAGTCGGTGAGTATCCTGAAGCGGCGGATTCGGTCGGCGTGAGCGTGGCGCAAGTGCGTTATTTCACCATCATCCTGGGCGGCATGCTTTCCGGCGTCGCCGGTGCATCGCTCTCGATCGCGCTGCTCAACGTGTTCCAGCAGAATATGACCAGCGGGCTGGGTTTTATCGCTGTAGCCCTTGTTTATTTCGGCGGCTGGCGACCCTGGGGTGTGCTCGGCGGGGCTTTGTTATTCAGTATGGTGAACTCGCTTCAGCTTTGGGTTCAGGTGCTGGGAATCCCGATTCCCTCCGACATCGCTGTGATGATGCCGTATGTTCTAACTATTCTTGCGTTGATCGTTGCGGTCACGCGTGTACGTGCGCCGTCCGCGTTGACCAAGCCGTTTGGAAGGGATGAATAAGTCGTGGATCGATGTTGTCAGTGAAGGAGGAGGTGGCCGACAACAAATAGGTAGTTCAACATCATCCAAAATGGGGATCGAGCCCATAATCCGATGGGAATCCCCGCAAGATTAAAAAAAAAGGAGAAGAGTGAAGATGAAGTCGTATCGATTAATAAGTATGTTGCTGCTCGCAGCCCTGATCCTTGGTGCCTGTGCCGGCGCAACACCCGTGGCAGAAGAGCCCGAGGCTCCTGCAGGACCGTTCCGCGTTGCGGTGGTGATGCCCAGTGCGATCAACGACCTGGCTTTCAGCCAGAGCATGTACGATGCGCTGGTCGCCATCCAGGACATGATGGGCGGCGAGGCAGCGATGGAACTG
>JBFFMI010000064.1:0-13185 GCA_041554155.1 Anaerolineales bacterium | reverse complement strand
GTTTTTTGCTATGGAGCGTCCGTGTGCTGTGATGTACCTGGTGGGGGGAGCTTGATCGGTGCTACCCCGGCACCTTGCCCACATACAACCCATACCCTATATGATCTATCGTGGAGCGAGGCTCACGGAACGCAGAGCGGAAGGTTTGACGCGTAGCGGAGTCGGTGAACATGCTCTGAATCGATCGCCCCAGAATACCGAGGTAATCTCTTGTGGAGAGGAATCCTAGTTGAGAGCGCATTTCGGCTTTCATCTGAAGGGGATAAGTGCGATCCTGTATCTCCAGCAGACCAGCGTCTTTGAGCATCGCCACCCATTCCGCCGGGCGACGTAGCCGTTGGCCGGTGAGCTCGTACATCACTTGCTCCGCATTCTCAGGTGGGTCGCTGTACCAGACCGACTCGTTCAACCCGACATATCCACCGGGTTTAACCACGCGCACATACTCGTGGGCCGCTTTTTGTAAATCCGGCACGAAAATGTTCACCGATTCACAGAGCAGTACGTCAAAGCGGTCATCGGAAAACGGTAGCGATTGGGCATCGGCGACGCGAAATTCCACCAGATCGGTCGCGCCGCGTTCTTCGGCCCATTGTTGCGCGGCTGCCACCATTGTTTCGAGCAAATCAACGCCGATCACCTTGCAACCATAGGTCTGGGCGATCTGGATGGCAGCAACACCAGAACCGCTACCGACATACAGCAACTCCTGTCCGGCTCCGAGCCCACACATTTGGGCAATCTCTTTTGTCGACTCCCACCCACCGACGTGTTTGGTATGCCGGACGGCAGCTTGCATATCGAAGTAATCGGGTAAACCGACATCCCTGGCCTTTATTTTGTGATCCATAGGTCCTAATCCTGTTCCCGTTCGTGATTCGGTAAAGATGGTGAATGTAACAGACAGTTTGAGTATAGAGCAGAAGAGACTAGGGAACCTGACCACAAGCCAGCGTTGATAAGCCAGACTGGCTGACGATTGCTCAAGAGAGCGGTCAGGGATGAGCTATTCCGGAACAATAAAACAGGCAATAACTCCCATACCCAAGCGAGATCCAGATTGAAAACTACAAATGCTAGATAAGATGTACTTTCTGACCAGTAATCATCTCAGAGGAATTTGAAATTGGAAGGATCTTTGGAGCAGGCGTAGGTGATAGTGATGGAGCAGGTGCCGGCGTTGGGATCTTAAAACGCGATGGGGTGTATACCGTAGAGATGCTGGAATAAGCGCAAACATAGGGCTGAAAGCCCGGGGAAAATGGTATCTCGATTTGACAATATGGGTCTGGTACAACGATGAACTTTCGTGTACTCTTTGCATATGAATGGACATCAAGCGTTAGTTGACGAAGCGATCGAGCTGTATCAGTCGCTAGGACATACGGTTGAGCAGGTGGCGGAAATAGACGAGCTGCGCTCAGATTTGCTGATCCAATCATCGGACTGGGAAAAATGGGTGGCGCGTTGCGATTCCAATGCCCAGATCAGCGCCGGAAGCGTGAAGCTCTTCCTGACACACCTGGCGACCTACCAGGCCAAGAAGGCGGCCATCATAACAACCGGGACACTGACATCGAGGGCGAAGAGGCTGCTCGAGGGCAAACCGATGGAATTCATCGATAGTGCCACCCTGGCGAATTTCAGAAATAAGATCGAGGGAAAAACCGGACCTTTATCAGGTGATCTGGGCTCCTTTATTGAGCCGGAATCGGTATGGCCCCAAAAAGCAAGTCGACGCGGCTGGCGCCGCTGGGTGCGGCCGATTCTCTTTGGTTTGCTCGTGCTTGCAATCGTTTTAACCTGTGTTCTGCTGGCCTGGTTTGGGTTGCTGCCCATCTAATGACCATGCACAGAAGCTAGAAAGTCCACGCAAAGAAAACGGGCGCTCTTGAAACGCCCGTTTTCTATTTCAGCCCAGTGCAGAAAACATCGAGCTTTTTGTTAGGCACGCACCCGAGGCATGGAGCAAGGTAGACTACACCATGCGCATCACGCCCCCCATGCCAAGGACTTGTTGGCGCACCTTCGGTTCACCAAGGTACTCGACACTTCCCGTGCCGCGGATGGTCACATCGAGCCTGTCGGTAGAGTAAACTTGCGCCCTTGATGGGCCCGAAATGTTGATATCGGCAGTCTCGCTACATAGGCCAGTTGCAGCATAGAAACCAGCACCGCTCAGATGAACTTCCTGGTATTGCACAGATCCCTTAAAATCGAGTTTACCCGCACCAGAGTGTTTGAGCTGCAGGCGATCGGCCTCAAGATGCTCTACGACTGCCCGAGTAACCCCGCAAAGGTTAAGTCTCAAGTTCTTGGTCTTAAGAGCTGAGACTCCCAGGATGCTTGCGCAAGATAGATCAGCAGAGAGCAGGTCTTTTACTTGCAGCCGGTAAATCACCTTTGGCCTGGTCAGGCTGGTGGTCAGCTTATCGGCTAATCGCTCCAACCAACTCCCGCCCAGGCGGATATAGAGCGTTCCATCGCGCACACCAACCTCAATCCTGCGTAGAACATCAGGGCTGGCTTCAACCTGCAGGCTTTCCTCTGTGCCCTGTTCAATGTAGATCGCGGCTTCACCGCCATCGTCGCGTAAAACCAGTTTGTTGAAAGGGACAACCTCATACGTTTCGATTGACATTTCTTTTTGTAGCATTATCTTGACTCCTTATTTGCTCACGGACGAATGACTCAGTCCTGTGCAGATTTTTCTTACCGCCGGTGGGTTGCGACAAGGTAATTCGTAACCAGCCCAAGGGCACACCATATTGCTAATACCACCAAGGCCAGTTGAAGGTCATTAGCGTAATCCGGGATCAGTGTCGCGCGTACAGCATCGGCAGCATACATGACCGGTAGCACGCGATGGATCGTGGCCAACCAATCTGGAAGGCGCTCGACCGGGAAATTAATCGGAGAAAACAGGAACATGCCGAAGATGATCAGGTTGGTAAGCACATTCACCAGTTCTGGTTTGGGAGAAACCAGCGCGATCGCCTGTCCCACACTCGTGGCTGTGAGCACGATGAGCAGAAGAACAGGTATCGCTAGTGGGTTGAATTGCAGCGTGAAATCGTACTTTAATGATCCCACGATCAGCGCTACGATCACGCCGGGAAGTGTGGCTGCCATCCAGATCGTGAGATCTGCCGTCAGATAAGCCATGCGTGGGATGGGCAATGACCACATGTATTCAAATGACCCTTCGGCTTTCGCGGCGGCCACGAACTGTGGCACCAAAACCAATCCCAAGGTTGTTAAACTGAGCGTAGCGGCACCGGTCACTAGAAAACCAGCTGAGACGCTATCGATTTCAGGCATGATGTAGCCGAAACCGATCACGGTGCCCAGGCCTGTGAAGAATTGTGCAACGACAACGAAGGGTAAAGCCGGTTTCATGCGCAGAGCTTGCCAGCGTAGCAGTAGTGAAAAGCCGTTGATCCAGTGTTTAGCGAACATGAGCATTTCCTTTCATTGGAACTGTTTCGGGAACGTCGGCTCTACCCACCTTTCGCAGGTAGGCATCCTCTAGCGTGGCGGGACCGACAGAAAATTCTTCGACGATATTTAAGTGGCGCAAACTACTGGCCCATTCAACCCCCCTGCCGACATCCATCTCATGGATGCTCCCGATCAAACGGCGTCCGCCATTGACCGGGTTAAGCAAAAAGTCGGGCGTGGAAGGTAAATTCACAGTTGGTTCTAAGGTGAGTTCCATGCGTAAAAACCCAGCCGACTCCTCTTTCATAGAGCCAGGCGTACCCGCGCTGAGCAGACGGCCTTGCTCAATGATTGCCAGGCGATCCACCGAGCGTTCGGCTTCAAGGACGTTATGGGTTACGAGCAATACCGCAACACCTTGATCAGCCAATGAGCGAACCTGCTCCCACAACAGCCTGCGTCTTAAAGGATCAACATCGTTGGTAGGCTCATCGAGAATGATCAATTTCCCGGGCACCACTGCAGCCATACAGAATGCCACCAACCTGCGGACACCACCCGAGAGGGTCTGCCCGCTGGCGTGTGCCCAGTCTTGAATCTCAAGCTTTTCCATCAACAAAGCGCTGCGAACGCGCACATCAGCAGCCTGACCCCCGCGCATGCGGCCGACGAGATAGATCGCTTGGGCGGCAGATAAACCGTCGATAGGGACATGGGTCTGAGGTTGAAACGAACTGATCTTTCGGGCATGCTCTGGGTGCATGGTGATATCCGTCCCGTCTAAAACAATGCTTCCAGCGGTAGGTTTAACTGACCCGACGATTTGGTTCACCAGAGTGGTTTTACCTGCGCCATTAGGGCCAAGTAGACCAAAAACCTCGCCGGCTTCTACGGTCAATGTGATGTCATCATTGGCCCGAACTCCGGCTTTATATTCTTTGGTGATATGGTTGACTTCGAGTAACGACATTTTTTGCCTCCTAGGCCTTAAGCGCTCGTTCAAGTCTGAATATTTTTACTTGGTGCCTGTTTTGCATGAATAAAGTCTAGGGAAGGCGCGTGAAAAGATCGTCCACCTGGGGGTGGATTGGGGGGTGGATTAGAGCAAGCGTGACTTAATTGAGGAGATGGAGCTCGCGTGCCCGGGCGATCGCCTGGGTGCGCTGCGTGACTCCAAGCTTGGTGTAGATATGGTTGATGTGGGTTTTAACCGTGCTCTGGGCGACGACCAGCTCTCTGGCGATGGCGGCGTTCGTCAGACCGTCGCTCATCAAACGCAGCACATCCAATTCGCGCGCGCTCAGCGGCTCAACGAGGCCGTCACCCGCAGGGGAATCGCTGAAGGCGGCGAGCAACTCCCGGGCATACTCCGGCGAGCGTCCACTGGCAGCTGTGCTGCGAAGCAAGGCCGCCATCTGGGGCCCCTCATCGATGAAGCTGCGGGTGAATCCCTCGGGTTCACCTTGCAACAAAGCCCTTGCCAGGATCTGCTGTGCAGCTTCCCGATCCCCGCGCGCCTCGAGCACCATGCTGAGCATCGCCCGTACCTGCAGGGTGAGCCGGCCCAGTTCGCTGCCCTCCAGCGCGCGCAGCATGCCATCCAGGATGCGTTCCGCTTGAAGGATTTCTCCCTGTGCCATGCGCAGGCGCGCCAGGGTAATCTGTTCGACCATCAGGAGAGAGTCCCGACCCTCGCCCGCGAGGTCCTCGCGGATTCCGCGCGCCTCCGCCCAGCGCAGGGCTGCGGGCAAGTCACCCGAGGAGAGGTTGAGCAGCGCTTCGAGAGCCACGGCTTCGTGATAGCAGGAGGTCATTTTGGCCCTGCGTGCTTCGCCCAGCGCATGTGCCATCGCCCGCTTCGCCGCAGCTGCGTCGCCCAGTGCATGATATATCCTTGTCTGGGTGCGGAACCCTTCAAGCAGGGCATCGCGATCGATCGTGCGCTGGCCGCGATCAATCCCGTTGTTTACGTATACCAGCGCTTCCTGCAGCTTGTCCCACTCCAGCAGAACATCAGCCAGACCTACGTAAGCGTGCGCGGTGAGGGGCAGGTTCTTTGGTTTCATCGTTTCCAGCTGGTCGATGACGAAGCGGAAGGTCGTTTCAGCCTGGTGGAGCTTCCCTTGCTGTACCTGCATCGTGGCCTCCCAGTCCTTGGCCACCAGGTAGAGGTAGGGGCTCTCCGTATGCTGGGCCAGTTCCGCTGCTTGTGCGAATGTTTCTTCGGCGTGGGCCAGCCGCCCCTGACGTGCGAGCGTTGAGGCCAGGCCGCTGAGGGCAAACGATCGGGTGAAGAAGTCGTCCGGGGCGAACGCGTCCAGGGCCGCCTCGAAGTACGCCATACTCACCTCGTGAGGCTGGTCATCCCTGCCCAGGAAACCCAGGAGCAGGGCATACTGCCCCAGCAAGTCGATCGTTTCCGGAGCAAGGCCCGGCGAAGCGAGTTTGTTCAGGACGGTCTCCGGGGTGACACCCAGCGCCGTGTCGAAACCGGAAACGATTTGCTGGATCTCTGTACGGAAGCGGATCGGATCGCTCAGGATATAGGACCACACCTGCCCGAACAGTAAAGCGGGTCTGCGGGAGATGTCAGCCGGCGGAAGCGCCTCGATCCAGCGGGTGAGGGTTCGGGTCTCGCCTCTGGAGAGCATGGGCTTCACCTGGGCCTCGATCAGCACCGAGGCTTGATCAGGATCGCCCGCCGCAAGGGCGTGCTGAATCGCTTCCGTCAGAAAGCCCTCCGAGGAAAACCACCGAGCGGCGCGTTGGTGCAGGCCACGGGTCTCCTGGGGGTGGCGTTTGGTCAACTGATCCTTAAGGAAGTCCGCGAAAAGTTGGTGAAAGCGGTACCACTGTCGCTCGTGATCCATCGGGAACACAAACAGGTTGGAGGCATCCAGGAATTCCAGGATGGGATCGGACCGCAGCGCCGAACTGCCCGGGGCGAGCTGATCCAGCTGGTCCCATGTTGTGCCCTGCCAATCGTCGAGGAGTGCATCGCACAAGGGTGCATTGAAGCGGTCCGCGACCGAGATCCGCAGCAGAAAATCCTGAAGCAATTCCGGTAGCCGGCTGAACACCTCTTCGGCGAGGTAGTCCAGGATATAGCGATTGGTACCTCGCAAGCCGGCGATAAAGTCCCCGATGTCCTCCCGCCCATCAAGGGAGAGCGCGGCGAGCTGCAAGCCGGCAGCCCAACCCTCGGTGCGTTGCTCAAGCACGACGATGTCCTCGGCCGGAATCGGCAGGCCCATCACGCTGTGGATGAACTGTGCGGCCTCATCGAGCGTGAAGCGAAGATCCTGCTCGTTGAGTTCGAGCAACTGGCCGCTTGCACGCAGCTTGGCTGTGGCGAAGGCTGGCTCCCGGCGGGATGCGACGAGGAGATGAACTGTCGACGGGGCGTGATCCAGCAGGAAGGTCACGATGTGGTTCACGTGTGGGTCCTGGATCACGTGGTAGTCGTCAAGGATGAGGGAAACGGGTTCCTCGATGCGCTGGAACTCATTGATCAGGAAGGTCAGGAGTTGTTCGAGCGCCGCCGGATCC
This sequence comes from Anaerolineales bacterium, assembly GCA_041554155.1. Taxonomy (GTDB): domain Bacteria; phylum Chloroflexota; class Anaerolineae; order Anaerolineales; family E44-bin32; genus E44-bin32. The sequence goes on along the minus strand of JBFFMI010000064.1, from coordinate 6,195 downwards.
TGACCCTTGCTCAGCGCGGCTGCGCTTTCGGTGAGCCGGAGTTCAGGGGCGATGTGGTGCAGCGCCATGAGTAGATAGGCCAGGAAGCGCTCCGGGTCATTGTCGCCGTGATCGAGGGCGTACCAGGAGATCGGCTGCTTGTATTGTCCCGCCCAGCTGCTTAGCAGGGTGGATTTCCCAAAACCAGCCGGGGCGGTCATCAGAGTGAGTTTGTGATCCGCGCTGCCATTAAGTTGCTCATACAAGCGCTGGCGCTGGACCAGCTGTCCGCGCGATGGGGGAATGATGAGTTTGGTCTGAATCAAATCTGCCGGCATGGTCGCTATCCTGAGACCGGTCCTCGCATGCGGATGTACCAAGTTTCTATACTAGCATGCTTTTCGCATGCGGGAAGTCAACACCACGAATACGGGTTCGCCCGCCGTTTTGTGCCCAGAGTAACACGAATTAGATGCAATTTGTCAGGATACAGAATACGGACTCTTCTTTAGACTCTATGCAAACACTCCTGGGGTCGAATGATGCGATATGACAAATGGTTGCTTGCTATGATGGGACTCGTCGTTTTGGTGGGTGTGAGTGCTGGTTGCAGCGCTCCGCTGAACCATTTGGGGGATGCCGCTCATGACATGGCACCCATCGAAACCTTGCCTGACTATGTCCAGGCTGCACCGCTGGCGGTTGGGGAGGCCTACCAGTACGCAGTGGCGAACCCCGAGATCTTGAGTGCCGTCCCCTGCTATTGTGGATGCGGTCCCATGGGCCACACATCGAACTACAGTTGCTACGTCGCCGGGGCGGATGCGCAGGGTGACCTGATCTTCGATGAGCACGCCATCGGTTGTTCGATCTGTGTGGATATCACCCGTGACGTGATGCGGCTGCAGGCTGAAGGGGAGTCGCTCGCTGCCATCCGGAGCACCATCGACGCCACCTACAGCCTGTACGGGCCGTCCAACATGAGGTAGGGCCAATGAACAAGCTTCTCGTCCGGGGTTGGCCTGGGCTGCCCTTGATCGCTGCCCTCTTCATGCTTGGCGCAGTGCCAGTCCCGACAGACCAACCGGGCCCACAAGCCCGCATATTTCGAATCCAGGCGCGCAGCTTTGAATACACACCGTCCACGCTGTACGTGAACCCGGGGGATCATGTGACCCTGGAGTTGACCTCGATGGATTACGTCCACGGAGTGTTCGTCGAGGGCTATGAGGTTAACCTCGTCGCGGATCCCGGGGAGACAACGCGCGTCTCGTTCGTCGCTGACCACCCCGGCGTGTTCCGGATGCGCTGCTCGGTCACCTGTGGAGCCATGCACCCCTTTATGATCGGAAAGCTGGTTGTGGGACGCGGCTTGGGCTGGTTGTGGGCGGCTGGTGTCGCCTTGCTTGTGGCGATCGCCGGCCTGAGGTTCGCATGTCGATGAAGACTTTCGATCTGACAGGGCTGCCGCTGGTGCGCCCGCTGCTGCGCAGCCGCTGGCCGCAGCTGATCCTGCAGTTGATTGCCTTCGCCGGTTTCGGCGTTGCGCTCCTCGCGGGCTGGGCCGGGACCCCGGTGGGAAACCGTAATTTCGGAATCATCGCCGTCTGGATCGCATGGTGGGCTTTACTTATCCTGTTGTTCGTGCCCCTTCTAGGCCGGGCGTGGTGCAGCGTCTGTCCCCTGCCGTTGCCGGGCGAATGGCTGACGCGCGGCACGCTGCTCGGACCAAGCGCGGGGCAGGATGGGCGGCCGCGCAAGGTGGGCGGTATGGGACGGCGTTGGCCGGCGAGGCTGCGAAACATCTGGTTGCAGAACGCCCTCTTTCTCATGCTGGCGCTCTTCAGCGCCGTTGTCCTCACACACCCCGGTGCGACCGCAGCGATTTTAACCGCCATCATCGCCCTCGCCCTGGGTGTCAGCCTCATATTCGAACGCCGCGCCTTCTGCCGCTACCTCTGCCCGGTGGGCGGCTTCATCGGTCTCTACGCGCAGGCGGCGCCGCTGGAAGTGCGGATCAGCGACCCGGCGCTGTGCAAGGCGCATGAGGTCAAGTCGTGCTACGTTGGCAGCAGCGATGGTTATGGCTGCCCCTGGGGTGTTTTCCCTGCCACGCTCGCCCAAAACAGCTCCTGCGGCACCTGCATGGAGTGCCTGCGAACCTGTCCCTACGACAACGTGGTAGTCAACTTAAGGACGCCCGGCACAGATCTACTGGCGCCTGCCCGCCGCAGGCTGGACGAGGCCTATAAAGCGTTCATCATGCTGGGCTGCGCGATGGTCTATTCGGCGGTGATGCTCGGACCCTGGGGTGCCCTGAAGGACGCGGCGTATAAGGTTGGCGAGGCGCACTGGTTCGGCTACGCCGGAGCGATGCTGGGCTTCGTGCTGCTGGTTCTCCCGGGGGCGTTCCTGCTGGCAACGTATCTGGGGCGCCGCCTGGCCAAGGCGCCGGGCCACATGAAACCAACCTATATCTCCCTGGCGTCCGGGTTGGTGCCGCTAGGTCTGGCCGCCTGGATGGCTTTCAGCTTGTCCTTTGTCTTCGCCAACCTTTCGTATCTCTGGCCGGTCTTGTCCGACCCCATGGGCTGGGGCTGGGACCTTCTAGGGTTTACCGGCTTGCGCTGGCAGCCGTATCTGACCGGGCTGGTCGGGCCGCTGCAAGTCCTGATCCTGGTTGTAGGGATGGGCTGGACCAGCGCCACCACGCGGCGCATCGCAGACGAACTGGGCGGAGGCTTGCGGCTGGCGATACCCCCCGTGATCTTGGGGGTCTTCGCAACCGGGGCTCTGTTATGGTTGCTGATCGGATGAGAGCGGGGAAACTCGCCTTCTTACTGTTCGGCTTGGCCCTGGGGGTACCCCTGGTGTTGCTGGCTGCGCGCCTCTACACATTGCGCGTGGGTCCGCTTGAGATCCATGGGCGCGTGGCCGAGCGTGGCGGCTGGGCTCCTGAGCATATCCGCGCGGCGGTCGGGCAGGAACTGGTGCTACGCCTGACATCCGATGATGTCGTGCACGGTTTCGCGGTTGGGCAGCACGACTCCCCGGCGATCGATGTGTTCCCCGGGCAGGTAGTTGAAACCACGTTGACATTCAGCGAGCCGGGTAAGTATGTCTACTACTGCACGCGCTGGTGCGGTCCAGGGCATTGGCGCATGCGCGGTACGATCGAGGTGGAAGGGTCCGCACCGGCTTCAGAAGGAGCCCCGCCGGCTCCCTACCTCGCGCTGGAACTGGACCTGGACGCTCCCCACCCTGCCGACCCGGCGCCGGCTGAAAGGCCATCAGCCACGCGCGGGGCCGCGCTGTTTGCTGCCCTTGAATCGCCCCTACCCCCTGCGGGAGATGTGCGGTCGCAGAGCCCCGCAACGTTATGGTCCGAATGGCGCGGGCTTGAGGCGAGCCGCGCGTTGAGCGACCAGCAACTCTGGGATCTGGTCGCGTATGGCTGGCGATCCGGTACGGGTGATGCGGCGCTGCAGGAAGGGGAGCGCTTATATGCGGTCAACTGCGCCGCGTGTCACGGGGAGTCGGGAGGGGGCGATGGTGTCATGGCCGATTCGCTCATCACATCCTCCGTGCCCGGAACAGGCGAGGGGCACGGGCTGCAGGCTCCCACGGATTTTACAGACCAACGCGAGATGCTCGGTGCCCATCCGGCCGTTCTGCAGGGCAAGATCGTGCGCGGGGGCATGGGGACCGGGATGCCCTACTGGGGCCCGATCTTCACCACGGAGCAAACCTGGGCGCTGGTGGATTATCTCTGGTCTTTTAGCTTCGTCTATAGGGAGATGCAATGAAATCTACGCGGTACAGGACAACCCGGAAGAAGAAAGAGCGGGGCATTCCCCGCAGGGCTTTGTTGGCTGCGGCCGCCTTGCTGGTTTTCGGTGGAGTGGTGTATGTACTTGCACAACCCGCACCGAAGGTCGAGGTGACGGTACACGGTGCGCCGAGCCTGCTGGTTGAGCCGGAAAGCTACGACTTTGGGGACGTCAAGCTCGAGGAGACCGTCTCGGTTGCTTTCGAGATCAGCAACGTTGGGGACCAGCCACTCGAATTCAGCCGGGCGCCGTATGTCGAAGTGCTCGAGGGGTGTTGACCGCCCACTCCTGCCATCGGTTCGATGGTACTCAAGCCCGGTCAAACCACCGTTCTTTCGATGCGCTTCATGATGCATGGCGATATGGGTGGACCGCATGATTTCCGTGTCCACATGCTCACTAATGATCCGCTGACTCCCGACCGAACGATCCAGGTCCTCTCCAACTGGGTGGATTAGCCCGACACTGGCGGGCGGTTCACGGGCCAGGGTAGCCAGCGGGAACGGTAGCGTTTGGCAGGGCATATCGCATGAATCAAAACGAGCCCGGGGAGATCTCCAGGCGGGCTCGTTTCCTTTTCGCTGTGCTTCTTCTGCCCGCTAGCCCTCGAAGGGCGCCAGTGAGGCATGCTCGGCAAGGTCGATCGGGCTCAGGGAGGGTTGGCCCCGGTAATAGACTCTGCTGTTTTGCGAAGCTTCCACCCCCAGTTGATCCAGGACATGGACGATCGCCGTGCTTGAACAGGAAAGCTCGACCACCGCATTGCCTGCGATGAACGTTTGAAGGTCGGATAGACTGTTCCCGCACCCCGCTAAATCCAGGAACCTGCTCGCTCCGCTCAGCGTTACCGAACCGTTGCCGAATACAGCCAGGCGGGTCGTGTCTGACGTGAGGCTGCCCGTCAGCCGGCTTGCGCCCGTCAGTTCGGCTTCAAACGTTTCTAAGGATTCAAAGCCGGAAATCCTGGCGCGGCTGGAACCGCTCAGGTTCAAGCCCGAAATTTCAGGCAGGGTCACCACGGCACGCATCGTCACGTTTGAGAAGTTATATGAATAGCCATCTTTCAAGGTGAGTTGCAGTGTCGTGCCTTCGACCCGTGCCGCAAGGAAATCCACCCAGTTGTCATCGGCGATGAACTCGACGCGGTAGCCGTCGCCTGGGCGGATCGCCACATCGAAGATCAAGCCTGCGTCGATGCGCTCAAAGGGTGCCACGATTTTTGATTGTGAGACGAGCTTCCCGGATCCGTTGATTTCCACCGGCTCCCACGCCGGGGCTTGCGCGGCCGGTGCACACCCGCTGATCACGAGGGCCAGCAGGATGATGCTCGTGCGGGCTTGAGGGTTCATATTAATTTCCTTCCCTTTCTTCAGCCCCGGAGGGCTGCGTGAGTTCGAGAGCGATCTCCTGTGCAATCTCCCCAAGCAGTCCTGTCCAGTAGATGCCGCCTGTGCTTATGCCGTTGCGGACCAGGACAAGATCGGCGTTCGGGTAGACATAGATAAACTGCCCAAAATTCCCCTCAGCGTAGAAGGCCTCCCGCTCAGTATCCAACCACCAGTAGTTCAGGTAGTAGTAGGCATGCTCTGCTCGGTCGGTGTAGATGGCGCCGGCGGCGTCCTGGATCTGTTTCACCCATTCCTGGGGGATTACCTGCTGCCCAGCGACCCTCCCGTTGTTTAGGAAGAGCCATCCGTACCTGACAAAGTCGATGGCGCGGCCGTTGACCCCGACCGACATGCGCTCAAAACCTGAGCGCTTGCTGTCCAAGTCCCAGGACCCTTCGGCTTCAGCTCCCATGGGTCCCCAAAGCCGGGTGGCCATGTATTCCGAGACTGACATGCCCGTAGCGCGTTCCAGGATCATGCCGATGATTTGGGGATTGTAATCGTTGTAGTGGAAGCGCTGACCGGGTTCTTCTACGATCTCCGTATTAAGCGCTGCCCGGCGCAGGTCCGTTGAATGCGAGGTGATGAAGTCGTCGCTAAAGGGATCCTCAGGATCGCGTACGAAGCGGAGGCCAGAGGTCATCATCAGCAAGTGACGGATGGTGACGCGCGCATAGCGAGGATCGTTTTCAAGCAGTTCGGGGACATAGATTGTCACAGGTTCATCGATATCCCCGATTAAGCCCTCTTCCAGGGCGATTGCGACGAGCGTGGAAACGAACGACTTGGCGGCCGAGAAGGAAGGTTGCAGGGCTTCGCCGTTTGACCCGTTAAAGTAGCTTTCATAGAGCAGCGCATCGTCGTGCAGGACGATGAAGGCCGTGGTGTTGGTCTCCTCCAGGAATTGCGCTAGCGGGGTGCCACCGATGGCGAAGTCCTCAAAGATGTCGGTCTCTTCTGTTTCAAAGAGCACCGGCGTCGCTCCACCAGCGAAGACC
>JBFFMI010000063.1:0-13222 GCA_041554155.1 Anaerolineales bacterium | reverse complement strand
GAGGAGCATCAGCAAAGAGACGATGAGACAAGTTCTAAAAGCTCTGGGCATCGAGATAGTCCTGAAGGATCACGGCCGCCGCGCGTGAATCGAGATCTGGATCCGGCATGGATTGGCGCCTGGCTGCCTGTGTAGAGCCACTTTCATCCCAGGATTTGACAGGGATATCACCGAGCTGCTCGAGAGTCTCAATAAGGCGAAGCGCTTTCCTTGCTTGCGGTCCCACGTTACCTTCATCATCGTAGGCAACCCCAACAATAATACTGATGACGTCATGGGTTTGCGCTTTTTTCAGGATGGATTCAGCGTCCGCTTCTCGTGAAACGTGCAGTATAGTTTCCAACGGCGTTGCGATCATCCTGGTTGGGTCGGAAAGTGCGAGCCCGATGCGCTTATCTCCCGGGTCTACTGCCAGGATCCGGCTCATGAAGATGCCTCCGGGGAGACTAAGACTTCGATCTGGTAGGTGAAGAACGGTAGACGAGACCACCATGCAGGGCTTATCAATACGGATGGGTTCAAATCCTGAGCGTAGAGTTGAAGCAGCGATCCATCGAGTGCCCCCAGTTTTATACCTCGCAAGCTTTCTTTGATTTTTTGCACATCGATCTCAGGGTAGGTTATCAAGGAGAAATCGATCTCAATGATAGGGAAGCCTTCGTCTGGATCAGGATTCTCATGCACTGCCAGGATGCTGGGCGATCCCGGTGCAAAGATATATCCCGGAGGGAGGGTTCCTATTAGTTCCTTTGCGATCATTGATTCAAGCTGTTGACCATCGATGACTGAGATTGTCGCTACCTGCGTAAGGTTCAGGCTCAGTGAATCTGCAATTTCACCCAGACCCGGGTCATAGACCGCATCGAGAACTTCGGCGATCTCATAAGTCGTCTCAAGCAGGATTTCGCCAGGAAGTAAAGTCTCACGGATGGCGTTGAGAAACTCGGTTTCGAGCTCGACCTCAAGGATGCGCCTGATCGCCCGTATATCTGCTGGGATTACCGCCCTGCGCGAGCGTGAGGAGCCTCCTAGCGTTTCATCCGGATTCGTAACCCGCAGGCTAAGTCCCAGTATGCCATCCACAGTGTCGATGGTTTCGGGAGCCAAGTTTCCGATTGGTCCAGCCGTGGATGCCGTGATATTGGCAATGCTTTGTTCACCCCTGCCAGCCTTAAGCTGGATCGTTTCATCTGTGAGGAAATAAAGGGTATCCTGGCTCGAACTCCGGATCACTGTGCCTGCAGGTACCGTGACGGTATCATCTGTCAGGTTTGTGAAAATCACGCTTCCTGAGGCTGGTTGATCCGGAATCGTCTGGTTGCCACTCGTCGCAAGCCTGTATTCACCATCAACCTCAAGTGTACGCTGAATCAAAGGCAAGATAAGGTCGCGGTCTGCAGATTCTTCATTGAGTACAAATGCCACGCTTTCAAATTCACGCAGTGTGGTTGGTTGCAAGGTGATCACGGCTGTGGGCAGCAGGAGAAGAAGTGCGCTAATGAAAAAGGAGATAGGCAGCAGCAAGATGAGAAAGCGATAAAGCGGACGCCTCGGGGATTTAAACAGCGTATCGTGGATTGCTGGTCGCGCGATCAATTCTCGCTGCGAGGGAGCTTGGGGTAGGAGAGGCTGATCTTCCCATGTATTCCAAACTGACTCGGGTAAGTTCTCCACGCTATCGAAAAGCGGAAAGGCGAGCTGCCGGGCATGTGAGCGTACCTGCGGATCGAAGGTTACCAGGCCAAGGACAACCCCGTATTGCCGCCCCAGCCGCTTGAGGAGAACCAGATCCAATTTAGTCGAGAGTACGGAACCACGGCCAGGCCAAACAAGGAGAACACGCGGGGAGCGCGTCCATAGCACCTTGTCCCTGACCGAACCATAATCGTCATGGGGTTCGATATTGACGATCTGGGTTTTCACGATGCACCTATATGATCAACGAGGCTGGAGATGGTCCTGGACCCATCCGGGAACGAGCGCTAAAGCTTCCTCAAGCTTGGAGGGATCTTTGCCGCCAGCTTGTGCCATAGAAGGTTTGCCGCCACCGCCTCCGCCCACAGGGGAGGCAACAACTTTCACAAGTTCGCCAGCATGCAAACCTCGCTTTATCAGGTTGTCGGTAACAGCAGCAATAATGAGTGGCTTCTCACCCTGGATGGTTGCGAGCACGACGACGCTGGCGGGATTGTCTTGCCTGAACCGATCCGCTAGCTCACGTAGCGTGTCTGCATCTGCAGAAGGGACCTGTCCGGTGAGCACTTTAATATCCTGGATTTCCAACGGGGATAAGGATTGAAAAGACTCCTGCGCGTTCATTTTCTGGTTTGAGCGGGCGGATTTCTGAAGTTCTCCCAACTCGCTTTGCAGCTGTACGACACGCTCAACCACGTTCTCTGGGCCTGTATCTAAATCCTTTGCGATTTCCTGCAGTGCCCGAAGGCGGGCTTTGATGGTAGATTGTGCCGCTCGGCCTGTCACTGCCTCAATACGGCGTATCCCTGACGCAACACTACCTTCATGGATAAGCAGGAACGAGCCGATCAGGCTGGTTTCGTGAACGTGTGTGCCTCCGCACAACTCATAAGAGATCAGGTTATCTGTGCCGATCTGAACGGTTCGGACCTCATCACCATAGGTTTCACCGAACAAGGCCATCGCTCCGTCTGCAATGGCTTGTTGGCGATCCTTTTGCTGAATGGTAAGTGTGTAGTTTGCCAGGATCGCCTCGTTGATCCAGTCCTCCACTTGCTCGATCTCGCCTGTAGTCATAGCGCTTGAGTGTGTGAAATCGAACCGCAACCGGTCTGGTGCAACCAGTGACCCGGCTTGGCGAACATGTTCACCTAACACATGCCGAAGTGCAGCGTGCAGCAGGTGGGTTGCCGTGTGGTTGCGCATGATATCCATGCGCCGTGCTCGGTCGGGGCTGGCAACAGCCTGGTCGCTTATCCGGGGGATGCCATGTTTCACTACCCCAAGATGTAATACCAAACCATCGACAGGCATGTGCGTGTTCTCGATGTTTACGCTCCAGTCATCAGAACGAATTTCTCCTCTATCAGATACCTGTCCACCCGACTCGACGTAAAACGGTGTTTCAGCAACCACGACGGCTATCTGATCACCGGGTTCAGCCTGTTCTACCCATGCACCAGAATGAAGGATTGCTAGCAAAGATGTTGCCAGCTCTCCTGGGGCATATGGGTCGTAGACCACGCCGTCGTCGCCAAGTTTGCCCTCTGACCGAAGGTCGCTAAGGAGATCTTGATACAGCTGAACATCATCGTCTACCAAAGTTCCAATAGCCTCACCAGCCCCTGAAGCCTGGCGGTGGCGCTCCATCGAATCAAGAAATCCAACCTCATCCACGGTCAATTGTCGCTCACGGACGATATCTCTCGTTATCTCCAGAGGCAGCCCGTACGTCGCATAGAGGTCGAAGGCATCACGGCCAGAAATGGTCGTATTCTTCGCAGATTTCATCGAAGACATGATCTCTTCGAGGTGGGATAAACCCTTTTCGATGGTCTGCTGGAATCGTTCTTCTTCTTCCGTGAGTGTACGAAGGATTGCCGTACGGTTTTTCTCGAGTTCCTTGTAAAACCCGCCATATTCCTGAATGACGATCTCTGCGATCCGAGCGAGAAAGGCATCGTCCAGACCAATCATCGAGCCGAATCGGCTGGCCCTACGAATAATCATCCGGCAGACATAATTGCGGCCAATATTGCCGGGGACAACACCATCGGCGATCAGAAAGGCAGCCGCACGTGCATGATCCGCGATCACGCGATAGGGTGTCAGCTGTTCGTCCCTTTGCTGGTCCGTGTGTCCAGTTATCCTCTGGACCTCGTCGAGCATCGGGGTGAAAAGATCGGTTTGATAATTGGAGGGGACATCTTGCAGCACTGATACGATCCGCTCAAATCCCATCCCGGTATCGACATGTTTGGCCGGGAGCGGCGACAATTCGGTAGGGCTTTTCCGATTGTATTGTATGAACACCAGATTCCAGAGCTCAAGGAAACGCTGGCAATCGCCGTTCACATGGCACTCGTGATCAGCCACCTCCTGGAGGTCACAGTAGGCAATTCCACGATCGATGAAGATCTCGCTGTCAGGGCCACAGGGTCCTGTATCAGCCATCTCCCAGAAGTTTTCCTCACGCCCGAAGAAGAGCAGCTGATCCGAGTTGAATCCTGGTTGTCCACGCCAATAAGAAGCTGCCTCGTCATCGCGCTCAATCTCGCCGAGCTCGTCTTCGAAGCAAGTTGCCCAGATCCTGTCCGGTGGCAATCCCCAAACCTTTGTTAAAAGTTCCCAGGCCCAGGAAATAGCTTCTTCCTTGTAGTAATCTCCAAATGACCAATTTCCCAGCATCTCAAAAAAGGTATGGTGCGTATCGTCTCTACCCACATCATCCAGGTCGTTGTGTTTCCCGGCGACACGCATGCATTTCTGCGAATCTGCTACCCGCGTGTACGGTCTTTTGCCTGTGCCAAGAAAAACATCCTTGAACTGCACCATTCCGGAGTTGGTGAACAGAAGGGTTTGATCGCCGCCTGGTACGAGCGACATGGACGGCACAATGGTATGGCCGCGCTCACGGAAGAAATCCAGATACGATTGCCGGATTTCGCCACTCGTGATTCCGGTGTTGCTGCCTCTCTCGCTCATCTTACGTGCAACCATGCATCCTCCAAGCTTGTTCGCAGGATTATACGCTACTCGATAGGGTGCTTCAACCGGGGGGTTAGCAGGTCGGCGAGAATACTATTTTCAGGTCACGCGGAAACACGGCCGGGATCATCTCTTGACCGCAAAGTTCAGCCTGTGATAGACTTCGCTCGTCACGGGGGTGTGGTGTAGCGGCCTAACATGCTGCCCTGTCAAGGCAGAGATCGCGGGTTCGAATCCCGTCATCCCCGCCAACCGCCTAGCAAGTGCTAGGCGGTTTTTTCATAGGTCAAGTGGCGGATGAAGGGGAATCGGGGATCGGTTTTGATGTTTCGGTTTGTACAAACGGATCCAGTTCTGTCTCTAATTGCCGCCGGAACTGCTCGGTATACAGGCGGAAGTAATGCCCTTTTCGCTTGAGCAATTCACCATGCGAGCCTTCTTCGCTTATTTTGCCCCCATCGATCACGAGGATGCGATCGGCGCGCTTAATGGTTGAAAGCCGATGGGCGATGATAAAGCTCGTTCGTTTCTCGGTAACCGCCTGCATGCCCTGCTGGATCAGCGCTTCCGTGAGCGTATCAACAGAGCTTGTGGCTTCATCCATAATGAATATCTCAGGATCAGCCAATATGGCGCGCGCGAGGCTGATCAACTGTTTCTGGCCAACCGATAGCAAAGTTCCACCTTCGCCGACTTCGGTTTCATAACCTTTTTCCAACTTTTCAATGAATGCATGGGCTCCAGAGATCGCTGACGCCTGAAAGATCTCAGCGTCATCCGCATTGATCTTTCCGTAGCGCAGGTTCTCCATGACTGTGCCGGAGAACAGGTGTGGCGTTTGCAGGACCATACCGATACGCGATTGAATCGCCTTTAGTGAGAAATTTGTATAATCGGTGTCCCCAATACTGATAAAGCCAGCCTTGGGCTCGTAAAAACGGCAGATGAGGTTCACGATTGTAGACTTCCCGCCTCCGGTAGGGCCTACGAGAGCCACGGTTTCTCCACGTTTTACATTCAGGTTGAACCCGGATAAAACTGGCTTGTCAGCTTCATAGTAAAAATCGACGTCCTGGAAGTTGATATCACCTTGAAGGTTTCCTGGATCATAGGCATCGGGAAGATCCTGGATTTCAGGTGTCGAATCAATCAGAGAAAATACTCTCTCAGCCGAGGCGATGGCGTGCTGCATCTCTGCGTAAACCCGGGCGATATCTTGTACCGGCCACAACATCAATGCGATGTACCCGACGAAGGCTTGAATCCCACCAATGGTGAGCACACCGTTCTGAACCTGTGCTCCGCCAAAATATGCGATTCCTCCGAGTGCGAAGGAACTGATGAAAATGACACTTGGCAGGAATAAAGCTGAAAGCCACGCCGCTCGATATCCAGCGTTATACATATCATCGGTCAGAACCTGGAATTCTCGCAGGCTATCTTCCTCACGATTGAGGGCTTTAATTACCCGCACACCCACAATATGCTCGTTGTATGCAGCCGTGATCTGAGAATTGATTTTTCGGACAAGACGAAATTGCCCAAGAATGCGCTTCTTGAATTGGGAGGCGATATAAATGAGGATCGGCAATACCGTCATTACGATGATGGCGAGCCGCCAGTTGATACGGATCATAAAAAAGAGGCTGGCGATGATAATGAGAATTGCCCAGGTCACATCGAGTAAACCCCAGGTTATCAATTGGGCGATCCGCTCAGAATCCGATGTGACACGCGACATAATCCATCCGATTGGCGTTCGATCGAAATAGGACAGCGACAATTCCTGCAGGTGGTTAAATGTTTGCTTGCGCAAATCGTACTGGATGCGTTGCCCAAGAACGCCTGCCAGATAGATAAAGCTGAGCACATTAAACGATTGGAACAGGAGCACCGCCCCGTAGACGATTGAGATATTTCGGAGGGCTACGAGATCGCCAGCAAGAATTCCTTCATCGATAATCCGCTTCCCGAGATAGGTGAAGTAAGAATCAGAAAGGGATGTAAGGCCAATCGTTACAAGAAAACCGACCAACCATAGACGGTGATTGCGTGTAAGGCTGACAATCCGCAGGATCGTGCTGGTGTTGAGCTGGCCCGTGAATTCCTCTTCGGTAAATTCAATTTCAGACATCTGCCAGTTCCTGGATTAATGCATCTTCGATGCGTGTCTGCATCTCATGGATGCGACTGTAGACGCCTTCCTCGCTGATCAATTGCTCGTGGTTGCCGATCTGCGCGATTTTGCCCTGGTCTAATACGATGATCTTATCCGCATTCATAACGCTTTGTATGCGATGTGCGATGATGAAGGTCGTGCGTCCTTGCATCAACGTTTCCAGGGCCTCCCGGATTTCCACCTCGGTGAGCGTGTCGACAGATGACGTCGAGTCATCCAGGATCAATAGGCACGGATCTCTAAGCAGGGTTCGAGCGATCGCTACGCGTTGCTTCTGACCTCCAGAAAGTGTCACGCCTTTTTCCCCGACGAGAGTCTCGAACCCAGCGGGAAAGCCGATGATGGAATCGTAAATGGCAGCTGCTCTTGCAACTCGCTCAACTTCAGCATCATCCACGGCGCGATTGACGCCGAGCGTGATGTTTTCCCGGATGGATCGTGAAAACAAAAAGGGCTCTTGTTCGACAATGCCGATTTGACGGCGCAGGTATTCGGGCGCGTAGCGGTTAAGTTCTATGCCATCCAACAAGAGGCTGCCTGATGTGTACTGGTAGAAACGCGGGATCAGGTTGACCAGGGTTGTCTTACCAGACCCGGTAGGACCTAGGACCGCGACCGATTCGCCAGGGGATACCTGGAAAGAAATGTCTTCCAAAACCTGTGCGCCGTCTGCGTATGCAAAACCAACGCCATCAAAGATGAGAGCCCCATCCAAATCCTTCTTGGCCGGGTAGATGCCATAATGGATCGGCTCGCGATTCTGTTTCATGACTTCGAGTACGCGGTCAAACGAGACCAGGGCCATGGACATCTGAACGATTAACCGTCCGAGATTACGCATAGGCCAGATGATCCAGGTGATCAATCCAGCATAAGCGAGGAACGAACCGACCGTAATAGAACCGGCTATCGTCATCGTGGCAGCCATGTAGAGACCTGCAATAAGCTGACCGCCAGCAATGATGTCGGTTGTTGGCCAGAAGAAGGAGTGCATGATGAGCAAGCGGCGACCGCGCAGGAATTTCTCCCAATTCTCACGCTCAAATTTACTACGCTCGTAGGGTTGCCGGGCAAACGCTTTAACAACTCTCACACCTGCAAGATTCTCCTGGAGAGTTGTTGAGAGTACGGCTTCCTGCTCCTGATACGCTTCGTAAGCTTTTGTGATCCGGCGGAAGAACCAGATGGAGGTAAGGAGAACCAGGGGAACAACAATGACTGAACGAAAAGCTAAACCAGGATCGATTAGGGCGATTGCGCTGAAGTTGATGGTGAATAGCAGCAAGATCTGGCCCGCGTTGACGATCTGATCGGCAAAGAATTGACGCAATGCGTCAACATCAGAGGATGCGCGCGAGATTAATTCGCCCGTTTGCATTTGATCGTGGTAGGTAAATGTGAGCCTTTGGATGTGATCGAACAGGTAATTGCGTAGGTTGCGGGCGATATTTTCAGCAGTTCTCGCCGATAAGGCTCCACTGATGAAGGTGAACGTACCTTGAAGTGCGGCTAGCCCGATGAAGCCCAAAGCGGTCGCAAAGAGTTCCCGGGAGGTCGGTGACGATGGTAAAACGCCATCGATGAATTCGCGTAGCCATAAATACGTGCCCGTTCTCGCTAGCGTTCCCAATCCCAGGCATAGGCTTGCTATGAGATACAATCCGCGATAGCCGCGAAGCAGACGCCAGAGTCCGATTAAGCGACGCTCGGTGATGATAGGGTGGAGGTCGGGAGGGGTATCAGGCATGTGGACGTGTGCAATTGGTATTGCAGTGTAATGGTGTTTATACTGCTAGATGCGCAGCGATTGATCTTTATTTATAGCGGCGACTAACCCCGCTGTTTTTTTGGTCGTTCGATTATGCCGACGGCTCATTTTACCATCCAATAAGCAGCTGGCGATTTGAACACGTTGTGAGCAAGCTTCGAGAATAGTATTTTGATCGGTGTTGCTTGACACTTAAAAACCCGCTATGGTATTCTCAGCCGCCTCTGGAGTCGAGGCTCATCAAGTTAGGAGGGGGGATGGGGGAGCGCAATACCTACTGGCTGGGTTTTAGCCATGTACCGGGCGTAGGATCGGTGCGCATCAAGCAATTGTTGGATGCGTTTGGGACTTTGGAGCTAGCCTGGAAGGCCACGCGAACCGATCTGCGCCGCGCAGGGATGGGTCCAAAAACTACCGATTCTATCCTGCGGGTCAGATCGAGCCTTGATTTAGATCGTGCTCAATCAAAATTGGAACGTCTGGGTATCGAGCTTGTCACCTTACTCTCACCGAAATATCCAGAACCATTGAAACACATTACCAGCCCGCCCGCATGTCTTTTTGTGAAGGGGTCTTGGGTACAGGATGATCGGGAATCGGTGGCTGTGGTGGGGACACGTCAGGCATCTAAGTACGGTAAGCTTGTAACTGAAAGCCTGGTTCAATCCTTGGCTGAAAGAGGGCTTACGATCATTTCTGGCCTTGCAAAAGGGATAGATGGATTGGCGCATTGGGCAGCACTAAATGCAGGAGGTCGCACGATCGCTGTACTTGGATCAGGCCTGGATGAAATCTATCCTGCCGAACACCGCAGGCTTGCAAACTCGATTGGAGAACAGGGTGCGTTGTTCAGTGAATACCCCCCAGGCAGACGTCCTGAGGGGCATCATTTTCCTGCACGAAACCGGATCATAGCAGGGTTGGCCAAGGGTGTAATCGTCATTGAAGCGGCTGAAAGAAGTGGCGCGTTGATCACAGCCGGATTCGCAGCGGATCAAGGGAAAGAAGTATTCGCCGTTCCCGGCGATGTGACACGAAAGACTTCTAGAGGTACAAATCGTCTGATACAAGATGGGGCAACGCCAATCCTACAGATGGATGATGTCCTCGATGGATTGCATTTATTTGCATCACCTGCTACTGCGGGGGTGGCCGTAAAGGGGCCTGAGGATGCCACACAGACTCAGATACTTAAGGCCCTCGAGAATGAACCAGCCCATATTGATACTCTGTATCAAATGACCGGGCTGCCCATCCAGGAAATCCAGGCTGCGCTAGCGTTGCTTGAGCTCGGTGGCTCGGTGAAGCATCTGGGCGGAATGCATTATCAAAGGCTGGGTGAAGAGCCCATCGAATACATTGTGGATTAATGCTTATGACTGAACACCTTTATGCTGCGATCATGGCTGGAGGAGGGGGCACCCGGCTTTGGCCAGTTTCACGCAAGGACAGGCCAAAGCAATCATTAAAGTTAATCGGGGAGCAAACCCTTTTCCAGATGGCACTTCAACGGTTGGATCCCTTGATACCCATGGAGAGGACGCTGATTCTTACCATTGAAGAGCAAGCCAGTTTGCTGAGTGCTCAGGAGCCTCTGCTGCATGCGTCTAATTTTATTCTTGAACCAGGGCCTCGAGGAACGGCTTCTGTGATTGGACTTGCCGCAATCCATCTTCGTAAGCGCGACCCTGCGGCTGTGATGGCGTGTCTGACGGCCGATCATTTCATCTCCAGTACCAAGTCATTTCAGCAACTGCTGATAGCAGCCTATGAGGTCGCCAATCAAAAGCATCTTGTAACCCTTGGTATCACGCCCACGAACCCGGACACCGGTTATGGCTATATCCAGCGTGGCGAAGATATGTCGCTAACTGAACTCAGCAAGAGCTTCAGGGTTAAAGCCTTTACAGAAAAACCCGACTCAATTCGGGCGGAAGAATATCTAGAAAGTGGAGAGTATCTTTGGAACTCGGGGATGTTCATATGGCATGTGGACACGATATTGGCCGAAATTGAACGGCAACTCCCGGATCTTTTTTCATGTTTGGTCGAGATTGAAGCGAGTATTGGATCAGATAATGAGCGAGCAACAACCGAGACTCTGTGGTCGGACCTCGAATCTGTAACTGTTGACTATGGCATTATGGAATGGGCAGAAGACGTTATCGTACTGCCAGCCGATGATCTCGGCTGGATTGATATCGGTGATTGGGGGCGACTGTTTGATATCCTACCCCGTGATGCGTTGGATAATGTCGTGGTTGCTGAAGAAACTGTCTTGCTCGATTCAAATGGGCTTCTCGTTTATCAGGATCCTGCTGCTGGGGAGCGGCTCATCGCAGGTCTGGGCATCGCTGATCTCGTTATCATAGATACCGGCGATGTCTTGTTGGTTTGCCCGAGAGATAGGGCGTCAGAATTGAAAAGGTTGATCGAACAACTTAAAAGTGGGAATATGGGGCGGTACCTTTAGGAGACGTGTGTGGAAGCTTATTGTGTAAAGTGTCGTGAAAAACGGGCAATAGATCAACCAGAGGCGACCTTCACCTCGTCTGGAACGCCGGCGACGAAGGGAATCTGCCCGGTTTGTGGTACGGGTCTTTACCGCATGGGTAATACACCGGCTCATGCCGGTATGGAGCCGCCTCCGGAGAGTAAGCGTAAAAGGAAACCCAAGAAGGAGATCAAGCGTAGGGGCAATCTGGTGGTGGTCGAATCGCCGGCGAAAGCCCGAACCGTGGGTCGCATACTGGGCAAAGATTACACGGTGAAGGCCTCTGTTGGACACGTGCGCGACCTCTTGCGTTCCCAGCTGTCAGTAGACGTAGAGAATGATTTTACGCCAAAGTATCGGGTGCCAAACGAAAAACGCGAGGTCGTAAAATCGTTGAAGGCTGATGCGGCAAAAGCAGAGAACGTATATCTAGCGACGGATCCAGACCGCGAAGGCGAGGCGATCGCCTGGCACTTGCTCGAATCAGCGGAGATCGAGCCATCTACGGTCAGTCGTGTGGTATTTCATGAGATCACCAAACAGGCTGTAGAGGAAGCGTTTAGCCATCCTCGTGAGCTGGATATGCATTTGGTCGATGCGCAGCAGGCGCGCCGGATCCTTGACCGACTTGTGGGCTACAACTTAAGTCCTTTGCTCTGGCAAAAAGTACGTGGGCGCTTATCGGCTGGCCGGGTTCAATCGGTTGCGCTGCGACTTGTGGTTGAGCGGGAGCGCGAAATCATCGAATTCCAACCGCAGGAGTACTGGACTGTGGATGCCGAGTTCATACAGCCCGAAAAACCCCCTGCGTTCCGTGCACGTTTGGTCAAGATAAACCAGGAACCACCAGAGCTAACCAATGGCGAGAGTGTAGAACTATTACGATCGAACCTGCTGGGTGCTGTATACCACGTCGCAGATGTAAAGCGTGGTCAGCGTCGACGCAAGCCATCGGCACCCTTTACGACGAGCACCCTACAGCAGGGCGCATCAAGGCGGTTCGGTTACACTGCACGCCGTACCATGGCGCTCGCGCAGCAACTGTACGAGGGTGTGGAGCTCGGGACCGGTGAGCCGGTGGGCTTGATCACCTATATGCGCACGGATTCCACGAATGTTTCGGACCAAGCACTGAGTGAAGCACGCAACCTCATCTCTTCCCGCTTTGGTCCTGATTACCTGCCGGAGAAACCAGTCCGTTATCGCAGCCGAGCACAACGAGCGCAGGAAGCGCATGAAGCCGTGCGGCCAACATCCGTATTCCGTACGCCCGAAGACATGAAGCCCCTGCTGACGAAAGATCAATTAAAGCTGTACGACCTTATCTGGCGGCGCTTTGTATCATCGCAGATGAAGCCCGCAGTTTACGATACCCTGACCCTTGAAATCGAAGGCGCGTTTGAGCAAAACCGCTATGATTTCCGAGTCTCTGCGTCAGCACTGAAGTTTGATGGTTTTTTAGCGCTCTATGGGAAACGGGACTTAAACGGCGAACAGAAGGAGCAAGAAGCCGATGAGCTGGACGCCACGCTAACGCAACTACCCGATGTGCGGGTGAATGACCCCTTGGACATCCTTGAGTTGATACCGGAACAGCACTTCACTCAACCCCCGGCACGGTTCTCCGATGCGTCCTTAATTCGTGCGCTGGAAGAAAATGGGATTGGTCGGCCATCAACATATGCACCGATCATCTCGACCCTGCGTTCACGAGGATATATCGTGCGCGAGAAGCGCCGTTTGGTCCCAACCGAAATCGGCGAGGTCGTAAACGATCTACTGGTGGATCACTTTCCCGGCATCGTCGACCCGAGATTTACAGCCCTGATGGAATCCGAGCTCGACGACATTGCCTCTGGAAAGCGGGAGTGGGTTGATGTTATTCAGGAGTTCTATGCACCCTTTTCAATCCAACTCGAAGAAGCCAAGGTGGCGATGCCTGAAGTAAAGACCGAACCTGAAATTTTGGATCGGGCCTGCCCTGAGTCAGGGCACCCCCTTCAAATCCGACATGGTCGCTTTGGAAAATTCATCGGGTGTACAAACTTCCCTGAATGCCGCTATACAGAAACCTGGCTTGAAAAAATTGGTGTGATCT
>JBFFMI010000062.1:0-13489 GCA_041554155.1 Anaerolineales bacterium | reverse complement strand
TTGCCCAAACTCGATGGGTGGGAGGTCACACGCTCACTCAAAAGCAACCCCCGCTTTAATGATGTCCCTATCCTGGCTTTAACCGCTCATGCTATGGTCGGTGACCGCGACCGTGCCCTGCAGGCTGGTTGTACCGACTATTTTTCGAAGCCGATCGAAGTTGACGAATTCATCCAATTCATGCGACCATATCTATCAGCTTAACCCGTAAGCTGTCTGAGGTGTTGCATGAAGATGCTTAAAGTCTGGTGGCATATCCTCACCAGTGCCGGGACCGGTATGCGCGCCGGTCGCCAGGCGGATCAGCTCTTCCGGTACTATGTCTTCAAAACCTTGGATGATTTGGGATTCTTCTCATACCTCGACGAGCCGCGTACGTATGGCGAAATCCTCTCCACATTTGGTTTCATCGATGGACCCTATACGCGGGAGCTGATTGATACCCTGGTTAACGATAGAGCCAATACTATTCATGAGAACGGGGGAACGTTCGCTGTCAACAACGAGGTCGTGCGTCCATCCCTGGATGAAGTTTTGGTTAAAACCGATCCGCGTATTCGCCCCTTTGTCATGATGGCTGAAGGGATGTCGCACAACATCCTTGATCGATTGCAGGCCGATCATCTTGGATTTGCCGAGGTGATGGAGCGCGAGGAATACGAGCTTCTTTCAAAGTTAGACACTGTGCTCGGGAGTCAAATTTATACCAGCATGCGATCGGCGGCCTTCGCATACCTCGGCCAGGAAAAGTTCGAGTGGCTGCGGGGGAAGCACTTGCTGGATTCTGGTTGTGGAAGCGGACGTGAGACTGCAGAGATCTGGCTCAAGTTTGACGGACAGATCAAGATCACCGCGATTGATCCTGTCCCAAGCATGATCGAGCTCGCGCGCGATAAATTTGAACATTATCTTGATGAAATCGCACCTGACCATCCACCCCTGACCGATGCCAATCGTCCCATCTTTAAGGTTGCCAGCGCAAGTCAATTAGAATTTCCTGATAACAGCTTTGATGCCTGTTTCTGGCTATTTATCCTGCATTGGACCCCTGATCCCCGCAAGGTTATTCACGAAGCCGCCCGTGTTGTCCGTCCAGGTGGGGTAATTTTTGGCGCACAACCATTCAAACCCGAAGCGAATCCATACTTTAATCTGGTCATTCGAAGCAGCCGCAACTCGCATGGTTTCTTCTGGCGTGAGGAATACCACCACTGGTGGTCGGAAGTTGGCATCCAAATCGACCTCGCAACACCAGCTGGCATGTTTCGTGCAATAAATACTCTCTGAGTAAGCTCCATCCCACATATTGGGAGGAGAGAGAGTATAGATGACCAATCGAAATCCTTTCAGTACGGTTTCGCCGTACCAGGAAGTGGAACTTGCCAGGCGCAAGCGGCTTATCTTAGGGACGGTCCAGCGTGCGATGTCCTACGGGATCTTGCTTGTATTGATCATGGCTGCGCTGCTGACCTATCGCTTTTCTACTCAGCTTTTCATCGCGACCTTGCTCTGCTTTGGCATCGTCCCTTGCCTCATCCTTGTACGGCGCCTGGCGAATAGTGGTAAACAGGACTACGCGGCCTATGTGATGGTGAGCTACCTGATGTTTACCACCGGGGTAAACGCGCTGGTCATCGAGGGCTTTTATCCCATCCTTATTCCTGGTTTTCTCATCTTAATCGCCGACTCAGGTATGATCCTGCCCCCGCGCAGGAGCCTAACTGTTGCCGTGATTGCAACCGTGCTCTACTTGTTGAGCTTGATTGTTAGGGCGGGACCTTTCACGCCAATATCTTTACCGGGGCCGTGGTCATTCATCATTGTGGTAATCGTTGTGATCATTTCGTTCTTTTTTGTAGCTCGCACGATGCAGATGTCGAGCGAGGATTTGCAAAGAGCGCTGGATGACGCGACGGTTCAGTTGGTAGAAGCCAATCGTAAGCTTGAGCAAGCCAGTGAGTATAAATCCCAATTCACCGCCCGCACCAGTCACGAACTGCGCACGCCTTTAAGCGCGATGATCGTCTTTACCGACCTGGCATTGCGGGGAGCCTATGGACCGCTCAATGGCAAGCTGGAAGATGCCCTTCAACATGTGATCTCCAGCGCACGTCACTTAAAGACGATCATTAACGACATCCTGGACCTTTCAAAAATTGAAGCTGGAGAACTGGAAATCTGTGAGGAGTGTGTAGAAGTTCGCTCTTTGATGGTCACTGCAGAATCGGTGTGCAACGAAGCCAACGAGGGTAAGGGCATCGATTGCAAGGTCTGGTTGGCACCGGATATGCCCACACATATCGTGGGCGATGAAAGCCGACTGATCCAGATCTTACTGAATCTGATGGGGAACGCCATCAAGTTCACTGAGAAGGGAGAGGTCGAGTTGCGCATCGAACCTATGAGCGAGGATCGCTGGCGTTTTTTCGTGCGCGACTCTGGACCGGGGATCCCAGAAGATCAATTCGAGGCAATCTTCCAGGCTTATCGCCAATTGGATGGCCCGGGTCGTGAAGCTCGTGCGAAGGGGACGGGTCTGGGTTTAGCGATCACCCGCCATCTCGTGAAAAAGATGGGTGGCGAGATCAACGTGCGCAGCGTATTGGGCAAGGGCTCCACTTTTGAAGTAATCCTGCCCTTGCGGCGAGCCTTGCCAGAGTCAGAAGAATTAGAGCTCGAAGCAAGTAGCTGAAGAGAGACTCGCACGCATCACCCGACCGGGCTGAAAGCCCGGTTTTCCTTTTGTGCCCTATTCATTTCTGGATCGTGATGCTTCTTGATGACCATCCGGTTTGACTTTTCTGCAGGACAGGCCGAAGGGATGAGTCGGAGAATCCCTATTCTCTATTGCTAGGATGAGCGTTCTGTGGTTTCCTCTACCATGCTGGAAAGGAAAATGGACGGTATCCCTGAGCGGTGCCTGGAAACCAAGTGGAGGAATGTCGTAATGCCCAAGATATTCATGCGTAGCTTCGTTCTAAGTTTGCTCGTTGGTATAAGTTTCGCCTTATTTGCTTGCGCCCCCTCCACAGAGGGTCCCTCTCCGTCTGCCACGTTGAGCGCCACCGACCAACCGACGCGCCAGCCAGCGGCCACGCCCTCACCTACTGATGTTCCGCCTACGCCAACACCGCTGCGACCTTCGATTTCCCTTGAGAATCTGTGGGATTTGAAACCACTCTACAGCATTCCCGATCTTGGCAATGGTATCAGGGCCGTGACATTTGACCCTGAAAGCCGTTATTTCGCAGCGATTACCGGGGGGAACAGCCTGGGGACGGATCACAGGCTACGAGTTTGGTCTACTGAAACCGGTCTCCTGGTGTCTGAGAGCGTAGAATTTGGCACAGACACGTGGGACCTTGCCGTTAGCCCGAAAGGGCAAATCGCCGTTGGATTAGAAAATGGCGCTGTGATGATCTACTCATTACCCGAGCTGGATCCGATTCAATCCTTCAGTCATGCAGGCGCTGTAAATGGTGTTACCTTCTCCCCTGATGGCATGTATCTCGCTGCAGGGGTGGCAGAAGTAGAAGGAGGGATGGTCTATCTCTGGAATGTCGATGAAGGTGTTTTAGTCCGCCGAACCTGGGCCCATCCATATAGCGTCCCCGGACTGGCCTTCTCGCCAAACGGTCAATATCTCGCAACAGGTGCCGTCGATCGGTCAGTCAAAGTCTGGCAGGTGAGCAATGGGCAGTTAATCCGTACACTGCCACAGGCGGGACAGGGTACCAGTGTTCAATTTTCTGCAGGAAATGTGTGGCTGGCCTCCGCCATGTGTGCCCAGTCCACATCGGATTTTCGATGCGTTGAAGGCGAGGTTTGGATCTGGGGGGTTGAAGATTGGTCCTTACAGCAGAAGCTGGCCGGGCCAGTCAATTGGGTTGAAGTGATTGCTTTTTCGCAAGATGCATCAGTCATTGCGGGAGGCGGGCGGGATTTTGGGATCTACCTGTGGGATCGCTCGAACGCCACCTTGGAACGCTCGATCCCGGCGCATCAAGGCGCGGTTACTGCATTGGCGATCTCCCCCGATGATCGCTTCATTGCCAGTGGTTCTACCGATGGGAGCGTCGTATTGTGGTCAATCTTGCCATAAGCTCTGAATTTCATGGTGGCCACAAGTACTTTCTCTGAGTACACGTCCAAATCTGACTACTTTCCTATCGTATCCCTGGCGCTCTTCCAGCATAATTGCGCGGAGGGATATTCCCTGCCGACGGCCAACCCTGAGGGGGTAAGCCGAGAGCGGGTGATGGGAGGGTTGAATGCGAAGGCAGATCCGGATACAAGGCATACGTCTACTCGCCTTGATTTTGATGCTGAGTCTGCTCAGTAGCTGTGACGCGATACGAGAGCTGCCGCTTCCACTTGACCTGATATTTGGAACACCTACACCAGTCCCTCCGCTCCCTGCGGTAACCGTTGACCGCATCTCGAGTATCCCGGACCAACCACTTGATAGCACACCGATCAAGCTGCGTGAAGAAGCTGCTTTGATTCTGCGATCTATCCCCGTCAACAGCACGGGAGGGCCCACGTTAACTTTAAGCCTGGTGGATCGTTTCCAGGCCGATGCGGGTTATTTTCTGGATGATGGCCGTTTCGAAGAAAAAGCCGTTTTACTGCATGATTTTGAACTGGTTAAGCACCTGCTTGATCTGGCCCGATATCCCCTGATGGACCCCGGGATCGTTAGCCAGGTCACCGATGCCCTGGGCAAAATTCTCCTGGCAAACCGGCAAATCGCAGCGTACGCTGCTGCGGATACCGAGATCATTGTGAGTTCTATCCAAACGTTAGGCGAGGAGGCCATATCACCTGTTGCTGTAACGGCTGCGGAGAGCGAATTGGAACGCGTGCGGGTTGCCTATGATCAAGCGCTCAGCAGTTGGCGGGGAGGTAGTGCACAGCAGGGTATGAACAGCGTGCTGCAGTGCTGGGAGGCTGCTGATGCCACCCGCACGGCCGTAAGCCTGACCTTCGATGGGGATAAGGACGCCGATGGAGTCGTCGATTTGGTTGAACTCGGTTATGGCGCAAGCCCATTTTTGCTGGACAGCGACAAGGATGGACTGGACGATTCCTATGAGGTCGAAAACACCGTCCCCTTCACATCACCAGGTTTAGCTGATACGGATGGTGATGGCACATTGGATGGCGATGAGGATATTGATTTTGATGGGTTGACCAACCTGATGGAGCGAGATCTTGGAACCCATCCCCGGTTGCTGGATAGCGATGGCGATGGTATCGGGGATCAGGTCTTGCTGTTGGGCGAGGACATGGGTGCGACGACGGGGGATTCGGATGGTGATGGTCTCTCAGATGAAAGCGAAGCCCGATTGGGAACCGACCCCACCCATGTCGACAGCGATCGTGACGGGGTGCCCGATAGCCAGGAGTTTCACCTGCAGATCATGACCTATGAGCAGCTTGGGCTGGTAGTGGAGCTCTACGGCATGGGCGATCAAAGTGGGATATTTCAAGCTGAACCGATGGTCGGTGCACCAGGTTTCGCCGGTCAAATTGGTGCCGTCGGAAATTATGTAAACTTGAGCACGCCCTTGCCCTTCCAGAGGGCAAAAGTCCGATTGCAATACGATGTCGCAAAGGTACCCGGGGGTGATGAGAGCCAACTACGCCTGTTCCTCTATGATCAGGCGCAGGGCAATATGGTTTTGCTGGCAAACCAGCTTGTGGACGATGGTGCGGATCAGGTTTCGGCAGAAACCAACCAGCTTGGACCGATCGGGATCCTCTACCTTCCTATCTGGAAGGCTGTCATGCCAGAATTTCCTGTCATGGAGTTTGAGTAGTCCGGCATTGCTCCGAAATCCGATAGGTGTGAAAGCTCCGCGCGAGACCACCTCCAGTGTGGTCTCGTTTTACGTTTGCTGAGGGCTACGTGGTGGGATGAGGCTAAAGAGCAAACCAGTAAATAGCCCCATACCGATCAAAATCGCCCAGGTCGACGCCCGCAATATTGCGCGGATCCAGAGCGGACCTAGCGCATCGGGCAACCACTGCCGCAGCAGACCCCCGGCCGGGAGAGAGAGGATAAAAAGGCTGAGCAGCGTGTAGGCCCAGACAAACTCTAGAAAATACTTGCTGCTATGTTTCTCCTGGTGCCTGTCCCGCAATAGCGAGATCGATCCGAGTGCAATGATGAAAATCTGCAGGTCGTATGCCCGGTGGTACGCGACCATCAGTGACCAGAACGATAGGAGTGTGAGTAAAACGGCGCGCGTTAGAGCATGGGTTTCAAGGTCGGATGAGTCGTTGGCGATGCGCCTGCGAATGACGAGAAGAGGTAGGCCGAGAGCCAGGGTCAATCCCAGCGCCAGAGTCGGCGAGTAAGCATTTACGCCGGGAAGCAGGGAGGTCAGTTGGATACCTTCCATGGGTGCATGATGCAGGAAAAGCTGAATATAGCCGTCAATCGCTTGGAGAACAGAGGAATCTCCCAACCAGGCCAGACCTAGCAAGCCAAGGATCTGAACGCTTGCTGCTGTGAGACTCAACTTCGGTCGCCATTCAAACGCGGTGAAATAGATCCAGAATCCGAGCGCAAGCGAGTACTTGGACAACGCGAATCCCAGTAGAAGGCCCGCAAGTGTTGGTCGATCTTTAGACAAAATCCAGGCGAGCAGCATAAAGGCGATCACTAGGATCGAGGGCTGCCCACTGATCGAGGCGTAGCGGGTGGAGCTGAAGCCCATGAAGACAGCCAAAAGGATGATGTAAGCACCTTTCCCTGGCTTTATGGAACTAGGGGTTACACGCAGAAGAAGCGCAGGGATGAGCAGGTTCATCGCCATCAGCAGGCCAAACCAGGCGATCCGGGCAGCCGGGAAACTCAACCATGCGAAAGGCGCAAGCAGGAGTATCAAAGGAAAGGTCAGGCCCGGGGCTGGCTGTAACTCAGGGCGGACGACTTCATCGCTATCCACGGCCATGCCATCGAGGAATTTAATGGGAACGGCGGGCTCAATCCCATCAAGAAAAGCGCGGTAAGGGTCATTACCCTGGCGGATATGCAGGCCGGCGTACCAGTAGGTATACAAGTCATTGCCACCAGCCGCACTCAAACCACTGCGGAAGATTTGGATGCTGCTAATCACTCCCCAGATCAGACAGGAGATAAGCAACAACCATTTGAGGGATGAGGGTAATTGGCGCGTCGTCATTTTTTAAGGCGGTTAATTCGCTGGCTGGCCATCAAGAGCACAACCGCTAAAGCATAGCACATCTCTCCGGCTCAGTGTCAGTTTGTATTTGTTGACAAGAGTGCACCTGATGAGGATTTTTACGTGCGAGCGGAAGAAACCTGTCGCCTCCGAGTTTGGATTTCACGCAAAGCCCGCGCAATATAAGTGGCGAAGCAGCCATGCCAGGGTGTTGCCCATCGAAATGGAGGACTAAAGCTTCCTCCCTTTCCAGATTCGTCTGCCACGTGCCCGTCGTAGCAAGCCATCGAGGTTGATGACGGCAATGAATAGATAGGAGAGTGGGAGCAGGAGTAGGTAGGTAAGCGGGACGGCGTATTTGCGCAGAGCAAGAGCATGTGCCCCATACCAGACCAGGCTACCTGCCAGTGCAAACAAGGCCGAAAGTATCCACAGGTATGATGGGGAAACCAAGGCTTGTGCAATTCGCCAAAGCGGGTAGGTCAGCGGCACGAACGAGGCGAGGATAGAGGTGATGATTGCCAGGCTTGTGAGCGCAGGTCCGAAAAGCTCCGACCCGGCGCGTGCGATACCGTGCCAAAGGGATTGGATGTCTGTATACATACGAGTGCGGATCCACCCGGCGCCTCCCAAGAGGCGGATTCGATGACCGGCAGCTTTTACAAGGCGTGCCAA
The DNA here is from genome assembly GCA_041554155.1 of Anaerolineales bacterium. Lineage (GTDB taxonomy): Bacteria > Chloroflexota > Anaerolineae > Anaerolineales > E44-bin32 > E44-bin32. The sequence continues at coordinate 5,621 of JBFFMI010000062.1, read as the reverse complement.
GGCGACATCTTCCAGCACCTGATCGCGCACAGCCTGATGACCGTCAATGCTGTCGTAGACCTGTTTCCTGATCAAAATGAATTGCCCGTTGGCCATAGCCTGCTTTGATTTCGGATCACGGATGGCTGTGGCATCAAGCAGGACCATTAGATTCATAAAGGGTATAGGCATAAGCAACCGTTCCCAGAAATCGAGCATCTCCTGCTGGGGGTGGAGTGACAGCAGGTCTACTTCTTCAAGCTCGGCGAGCGTCACAGCTGATGAAAGCAGGTTGGGGGAGTGACGCGTATCGGCGTCGAGAAAGCACAGCCAATCCGTTCTGGTCGAAGTGGCACCTACCCAGCATGCATGTGGCTTACCCAGCCATCCTTCAGGTAGTTGGCCAGCTTCGACAAACGCCACCCGTTTGGATTCGCGCGCAAGCTTGCGGGCGATGGTGGTTGTGGTGTCCTGTGAGTCGTCATCGACAATGATGACCTGTAAACGATCCGATGGGTAATCTTGAGCGATCAGGCTCTCGATGCAAGGAAGAATATTCTCAGCTTCATTTCTGACCGGTAAGATTACGCCAAGTGTGGGCAATTGATCCATATCGATAGTGCGAGGTTGGAGAGGCTCCAACGCGTCATAACGACTGCCAAGAAGCAGCAAAATCCCGATGGACAGGAGCATCCAGGTAAAGGAAATGATGATCCAGAGCATAAGCCAATCTCCCTCAGCAAGTCCCGGAGACTCAATTGAAGAAGCGAATTCCATCATAGCGGCGAACTGGTTCGCCACTTCTAGGATCAATATCCCATAGAAACCGTGAAACGTTAAGCGGAGGATAACGTTATCGTTAATGTCCTTTTTGAGCACACCAGGGGAGATTATGGGCAAGCCAGTGATCTTATTAATCGACGATGAACGCGCATATGCTGAGGTGATCCGTGATGCGCTGATGTCTTATGGCATCGAAGTGCGACTGGCACACAACGCCATGGAGGCATTGGAGGTCTATCAAGAGAAGGTGCCGGATCTGATCCTTCTTGATGTGATGATGCCTGAGATTGATGGACTAACATTGCTGAAGTGGTTGCGGGAACACTCTGAAAAAGATCGGGTGCCGATCCACATCGTGAGCGCCAAAGCGCAGGAAAAAGATCGCGATGCCGCGTTGAAGGCTGGTGCCGATGGCTTTATGGCCAAACCCTTCACTATGGAGGAATTGAAAGACTTAATCGCACGCACATTTTCTAACGGGCATAATCGTCAGCAGTAATCGTTCATACGAGCGAATTCGACAGCGCACTGTGAAGTGCGCTGTTTTTTTATTGGTAAAGGTTGCTCAGTTATGATATTGCGGATGGGCAGCACCGGCGCGCGAAGGATGTATAAGATCCTTGATGGGAAGAGACTTACCTTTTGTATACGTCCTTTCGGTCAGGCAGCACCCTGCTCGCTCGATCTGAAGGTTAGGCAAAAAATCGTGATTCATTACGAAGAGCATGCTGTCCAGACCGGTAACGCAAGGGTGGCGCCACAACGAGTGGTAAGATTGCAGGAGCGTCGTAAATCATTAAGTGGAGATTATTGAACATTATGCGGAATGTTTCATCCATCCGATCCATCGTCATCCTGGTAGGCGCGGCGATAACGATCTGGATGGTCTTCAATGAAGGTACGGTAACAGCGGTCTTGTTTGCAGGCTTCTTCTTTTTCCTTGGATCCTTGGTAGAGGTATTCCAGCGCAGGGAAAAACTCGAACGCCGCCAATTGATCCTTTATACCGTAACCTACACACTATGTGCTATTCTGATCGTATTGTTCTTGCTCTGGCGCTACCGATTTACCTTTCTTCGCTAGAGGTTGTGGAGAAACCATCGCCTAGAAGAATTGCAAACCTGTTGCATCCACTACACCGGATGGACATTCAACACGATGGCTACGGGGGAGCACTCACAAGAAGATTATCGAATTCAAATACGCCCTCAAAACCGACTTCGTCCAATCCAATTGCTACTCCGATAACGCCAGCATCGTAATGTGCATCTTCCACTTCAGCGACCAGACGACCGTTAACGAAAAGATGGATTTGATCCTGGATGGCGAGGACTCCCATCTGATTTACCTCCCCCTGGAGGATAGCATCGGAAGTAGTCCAATCGATGATGCGCTCCCAACCATCCGGAACGCTCCGCCATAAACTGTAGAATTCTGCCGATAGCTCGAAGAGGTAGAAGCGATCCTCATCCAGGCGAAAAATCAGACCCACTTCGCCATATTGATCCCCGGCACTCTGGAAGGCATCCACCTCTGCGTAGAATTCCGAGAACGTGTTCATATCAGGGTAGGACCACCACACAAAGCCATCATTTGCGAGCGCCTCCCAGCGGTATACTCCGTTTTGGATCTGGACAGTGAGCTCCGCAAGGGAGTCCTGATCCTCGAACTCTGGCCATCCACTTTCATTGGAGTCAAAGGTTTCTTCAAAGACGATTGGCCAATCAGCATAAAGCGCTTCAACCGTGCCTTGTTCTTCCGCCAGACGGGTTGCTTCGATATCCATGGCGGTCGGAGCGTCTGAGTAGCCGGCATCATCATCGGGAAGGGGTCCATCCTGGCGGATGGAGATGATCGGTGAGAACCAACCAGCCACCTCAGAAATGAAATCCGTATCAAGTAAATCAATGATGCCCAGGATACCAATTGCGATACCGCCAATGCTCAGCAGCAAGCAGAGGCCGAAAATGATTAGAAGCCTTCGATTGGTTCGATCCTTCATTGCCGCAATACCTCACCCTGATCAGTAGTCTCCACAATGGAGGATGGTCATGATCGCCGAGCTTGCAAAATCTGTCAATCGAGCTGGGATATCTTCCCGCGCGCGCCAGCACATCCATGCGGGGTGTGGGACAATAGCCTAATGTCCAGACTTGATCACATGTCAGAAAACCAGAGTGAACAGCCTTCCATCTCCTGGTGGCAGCGTTTCATCCAACGCATGAGTTCGATGCAGTGGGCTTCGCGATTTATGACCCACCGATTGCACCGGTGGGATCGCTGGTTTCACCGTCTCAGTAATGGGCGTTGGAGTGCCACCGAAATCCTGGCTGGTTTACCCATCATATTTGTTACGGCCAAAGGCGTGAAATCCGGAGAGCTGAGGACCACCCCTTTATTGGCTATTTCGGATGGAGGTAATTACATCTTGATCGCTACCAAATTTGGTGCCGATCACCATCCCGCATGGTATTACAACTTAAAAGCCAATCCGAGTGTTGAAGTCAACTTTAGGGGCACGATCTCAACATACATAGCCGAAGAACTTGAAGGACACGCTCGCTTGAAAGGGTGGGAACGGGCTGTAGCGTACTACCCGGGCTACCGCGCGTACAAAGATCGGGCCGCTGATCGCAAGATCCCGGTGATCGTGCTGCGCCCCAAAAAATCTCAACCGGCAGAGTAAAATCTACCTCGCCAATCCAGAGAGAGAACTTATTTATCCAAATAAATAAATTAATATCTGCTTAAAGTTAACTGAGAATTGCAAAAATGCTATTACACTGGTGCCATCAGCTCATGGAACCAGCAATCGATTGTCCAGCGCGCGGTGAATAACCCTATGAAGCAGAAACAGGAGAAATCAACCACTCGTCGGTACCCCCAATTCTGGGAGCGAGCGGTACCCCTTGTCGTGGTCATCATCGGGATCCTGGTTGTAGGGTTAGCGGTGTTTGCGGGGCTGGTTGCGCTGGGAATCTACCCATGAGGGGAATGATGGAAAGGTACTCCGCCAAGATCTGACTCGTGAACGTCTTGAGAGGATAAAGCATGTATTTCTTAAACACATTTGTTCCATTTGCTTCCAGCCTTATCAGCTTCATCTTTGCCGGATTTGTGCTACGCCGTTACAGTCAACGTAAGGGCACCCATCTGCTGCTCTGGGGTATCGGTATGATCTTTTACGGGATCGGTGGATTTACAGAGGGTTTTTACGGTGCCTTTGGTTGGAATCCGATCATTTTCCGTATGTGGTACTTATTCGGTGCCATCCTCGTCGCCGCCTGGCTCGGGCAGGGAACGGTTTATTTGCTAGCCAAACGAAGCTGGGCAAATGCCTTTATGCTGTTGCTGCTGGCGGGTTCGATCTACGGGGCGATAAGGGTATTCACCGCTGAATTGGATCCGAGCTTGCTCACAAATAGCCTGCACACCGGCAGTGAGTTGAGCGGTCATGCCATCCTGACACCTGGCATACGCACGCTAACACCTTTCTTTAATATGTACGGGACGGTAACCCTTGTCGGTGGGGCAGCCTACTCAGCCTTCATCTTCTGGCGCAAACGTGTGCTCCTGCATCGCACGATTGGCAATGTGCTCATCGCTGTTGGTGCGATCCTGCCGGCCTTCGGGGGCACTTTTAGCCGGATGGGGATCAGTGGCGCACTCTATATCAGCGAATTTCTTGGGGCGGTGATCATCTTCCTGGGTTTCCTTCGGGCAGTCACACCGATCGAGGAATCGGAAGCCCGCATTGCCGAGGTCGTTATCTGAGGCAGGACACTCATCTCACCAGCATAATTGTGCTGAATATCCATAACCGATAAGTACGGACCCGGGCTACGTTCTCTCGCATAGCCCGGGTTGCATTAATCTGGCTAAGTGATCGCTCTACGCCGTTCGATTTCATCTCGCAGCTCGGCGTGCCTGGTGCGATCGATCGGAAAAGCGCGCACAACCGGGAAACTGGCAAGTAACACAACGGCCGGTAGCAGGCTGACAAAAATGCGCAAGGCGAAGAGCACCGAATCCGGCTGGGTTGGAGGAAATTCCCCAGGCACGGGCGTGATATAACCAGCGGCCTCAAGCACGAAGTTTGATATGGCCAGTCCCAGCGACAACCCTAACTTCTGAAGGAACACAAAAAAACCGTAGAAAAGGCCCTCGCGCCGAACACCAGTATCCAGTTCGTCCTGTTCGATCACATCGGGGAGCATGCTCCAGGGGATCAGGTAGCCAATGCTCACACCTCCCCCGGCCAGGATAGCCAGGATGAAGAGCAGCGTGATCTGGCCGGGTTGGAGGAAGAACAGCAGGATCGACACGATGATCCAGAATCCCATACCGATGTAATAGGTCGATTGTTTTCCAATGCGCGCACTAACACGGGTCCATAGGAGCACAAAGAGAAAGGCAGATACCTGAACCGCAAGGAGCAAGACTCCAAACTGGCTCTCGGCGTTCATCCAGTAGCGCACGTACAGGATCAGGTTGGATTGTACGAATTGGATGCTGAGCCAGGAGAGGAGATAGATCACAGTGACATGGACAAAAGCCTTATTCTGGAAGGCGATCTTCATCCCCTCTAGAACCTTCGGTGGCTCGGGACGATCTTCCTTGTAGTGCACCTCGCGTGTGAAGGCAAAAGTGATGAAGTTGGGGACGATAATAAAGAACGACCAGATGGCAGCGCTGATCAAATAGCCACGCGTGATATCAGGGACCGAATCGACGATGATCGTGTGTAGAAAAGCTGAGAACACCCCTCCAAGGATCGAGAAACTCATGCGATAGGCCGACAGGCTGGTACGCTCGTCGTAATCGTGAGTCAGTTCAGGGGTGAGAGCGACATAGGGGAC
>JBFFMI010000061.1:0-13516 GCA_041554155.1 Anaerolineales bacterium | reverse complement strand
TACTATAGTCTCAGCCGAACGCTTGCACCTTAATGCCCTCGTTCACGATTGGAAATCACCCTTTGCAAAGAGAAAATATTGACACACATTTAGAATAATAGTACAATTGTTCTATAGCCGGTGGGCGAAAGAAAGATGATACCGACCGCCCTGGTCGGAACCGATAAAATTGCCCCCCATCGGAAAGGAGCTTCCCATGTTTCATAAAGTTACGCTTGTAGGCAACCTGGGCCGAGACCCTGAAATGCGTTACACACCCAGCGGTCAAGCCGTGACCAATCTCTCGGTCGCTACGAGCCGAAGGTATACCGATAGCTCGGGCGAGATGCGCGATGAAACGGTATGGTTCCGAGTTTCTGTCTGGGGAAAACAGGCTGAGGCTTGCCACCAGTATCTTAAGAAAGGCCGACAGGTCTTCGTCGAGGGGCGTCTGGTAGCCGATGAAAATGGTAATCCACGCATTTGGAACCGGCAGGATGGCTCCCCTGGGACTTCCTTTGAACTGAACGCACAGACTGTGCAGTTCTTAGGCACGCGCGGGGACAGCCCGGTTGAAGTGGATGAACCCCCAGCCGGATTTGGACCTGAGACTGAGGACGAAATTCCCTTCTAGCCTCGAACGCAAACGCGACCTCCGTCTGTGCCAACTGGCGGAGGTCGCAACCTTTTCACGGAGCAACCCCATGAGCAAAACCCCCAAAAAACCACCCACCGGTGGCCGCCTGCCGGTACAGATCCCAAACAATTTATCAGCAATCTACGCCAATTTTGCGCTAGTAACCAATTCGCGATCCGAGATCGTGATCGATTTCGCCCAGGTCATGCCACAAACCCCACAAGCACGAGTTCAAGCACGTATTGTCATGACGCCATTCAACACCAAACTTCTTATGCGCGCTTTAAAGGAGCATATGGATCGCTTCGAAACCCAATTTGGCGAGATTGAGATCCCTGAAAGCACCTCTCTCGCGGATAAGCTTTTTAGACCGGCTGCACCCGATCCGGAAAAGGAGTCTTAACCGAATGGACCAACTCGATTCCATCGGAGATCGTATTCGTGAACATCTAGAGCAGAAGAATGCCGCGCGCGAGCGCGCCCTCCAGCTCTCGCGGCAATTGATTAGAAGTTGTTCGAAGGCGATCCGCGCTGTTCACCGGCGCGAGGATGATTTATCGGAGAGCTTGCTCGACGAGGCCAAGGATCTGGCTAACGAACTAAAGACCGCCCTTGATGGGTACCCGGAATTATTGCACGCCGGATACTCACAATCCGCCTTGAAAGAATTCGCTGAAGCCAGCATTGTCCACCATCTGATCTCCGGCGAGAAACTTCCCGAGCCCGAAGCGTTAGGCGTAGGCTATGTCGCCTACCTTGGCGGACTGGCCGAAGCAGCAGGAGAGTTACGACGACGCATTCTGGATATCCTGCGGCATGATGAGCTGGATGAAGCCGAGCGCTTATTGGATGCCATGGATGATATCTATGGTCTTCTGGTAACCATCGATTACCCCGACGCACTTACCAACAGCATACGGCGCACAACCGATATGGTACGTGGCGTAACCGAACGAACGCGCGGCGATCTCACGACAAGTTCGCAGCAGCGCGACCTAAAACGCGCCCTCGAAGCGGTTGAGCGCAAACTGGATCGTGCTTGATATATGACGGTGCGCGCCTCCGAGCTTGCGACTTATAGCTTCTGCGAGCGGGCCTGGCACTACGCTCGGTTGGGAGTGCCTCATGAACTGCGCGACCAGATGGAGCGAGGGGAGAGATGGCACGCCCGGCTTGAAGGACGCACACGCCGCTCGATCACGCTCATGCGCACAGGGGTGATACTGCTTGTCAGTGGCGCAGCGCTGACGATCCTCGCTTCCCTGGCAGGGTAAGGATCGGTGAACCTCTATCTCCTTGCTGGCATGTTTCTCTTTGTTGGGTTGGGCTTGTTTTGGATGGGCTATCGTACCCGCTCCTCGCTCCCACAAGGGCGATTAGTTTATATCGATTCCCGCAATCTCGATCGCTCCCCGCAAACGTTATATGACCCGGTGACGGATCTCGCCGGTCGACCCGATTATTTATTACGTAAGCGGCGAGATACGATCCCGATTGAGATTAAATCTTCTGCAACGCCAGCCCAACCTCACGATGGACATATCCTGCAACTTGCAGCCTATTGCCATCTTGTTGAAACGACTTTTGGTCGTCGCCCGCCCTACGGTGTCATCCAGTATCGAGACCGCGCCTTTCGAATCGACAATTCCCGGGCCCTTCGGCGCAGATTTTTCAATACCTTGCGGTCAATCCGCCAAGAGAGCGATGCAGCGCCTGCTCGCTCACACGCGCAAGCGAGTCGCTGTCGGGCCTGTGGGTACAACACATCTTGTGATCAAGCGCTATAAAAAAGCCTTTGATCAATTTATCTCTCGCATATAATTGATTCTATGATCTCGCCAACCAATCCCCCGAAAAACCTGCTGATCGCAGCACATCCGCAGATGGATGAAGCCCTCGACTTTGCCGCCAAGATCAGCCAGTACTGTTCGGCCCTGGGTGTCACGTGCCAACATGGCTCAATCTACGATGAGGCGCTGCGCGCGTTGGTAAACGAAGGCACGGTGGATTTACTGATCGCGTTGGGGGGCGACGGAACCATGCTGCGAGCGGGTCATCTTTGTGCACCACCGCGCGTTCCTATTCTCGGCATCAATCTCGGAGGGCTTGGATTCCTGATAGAGGTAACTCGAGCAGACTGGCCGGACGCCATCGAGCGTGTGCTTTCCGGTGGGTTCTGGCTCGAAACGCGCATGATGCTGACCGCTGAGCACTACCATAACAAGCAACTTAAGGGCTCTTGGGAAGTGCTGAACGAGTGCGTCGTGGGTCGTGGCGAGATGGTGCGACCTGTACGGTTGAGTGCTGAGATTGATCATCAGCGCCTAACAACGTATGTCGCTGATGGCTTGATTGTCGCCACTCCGACCGGGTCCACAGCATACGCACTGGCAGCGGGAGGTCCGATCCTGCCACCGGAGATGCGGAATATCCTGCTGGTGCCAATCGCGCCACATCTATCTGTCGATCGGGCCATCGTGCTGCATGAGGGGTCCGAGGTATCCATCACCGTTCGAACGGATCACCAGGCATCGCTCAGCATCGACGGTCATGAACCGGTCTCGCTCGATGATGGCGATGTTGTGCGGGCGTTTGCTAGCCGACACGAGGTACACTTCGTCAGACTGGGTGAAGCTGATTATTTCTACCGCAACATCACTTCACGCATGAACGAAAATCCATCTGCAGGAGATCAAATTTGACCGAATCTGTCATTTTTTGCGATAACCATCCCACCCGGGAGACCACCCTGCGCTGCAACCGCTGCGAAAAACCAATCTGCGCACAATGCGCCATCCAGACGCCGGTGGGGTACCGTTGTAAGGAGTGTGTGCGCGGCCAGCAAAAAGTGTTTGATAACACGATGGCGATCGACTATCCGATTGCCGTGGTAGTTTCCCTCGTCGGAGTAGGCTTTGCTACTGCTGTTCTTGATTTCCTCGGTTTTTGGGGCTTATTCGTTGCGCCAATCGTAGGCGGTGGTATCGCAGAGATTATCCGCTGGGCTGTACGACGGCGCCGCAGCCGTCGTCTTCCGCTGATGGCCATACTGGGGGGTGTGGGTGGTGTCTTGATCTACCTTGCCACCCGCTTGATCCCCTATGTAACCTATATATTCTTCACCGGAGAACCAGCTTTCATTGGACTTGGTAGCATATTGCTGACTTTGATATGGCCTGTTGGATATGGGATCGTGATGCTTAGCACGATGTACTATCGCATGAGAGGGCTTCGTTTCTAATCACCTTTCAATCCTGCTCGGCCACCCATGCATATTTCCCAGGACAGGATCACTTCGGATAATTTCTTCGATCCTTGCGTTTGTGATTTATAATCCAACCCTCTTTTCAATACACTCATAGGATTGGGAGACAAATTCGTACCAAAAGGATAATTAAATGGCTTATCTTGACCCGGGGTCTGGTAGTTACTTACTCCAACTTTTACTCGCTGCGTTGTTCGGTGGGCTCTTTGCAATCCGGATGTCCTGGACTCGCATAAAATCGTTCTTCAGGAGGCTGGTCAACCGAGAGGATGACACGTCCGATGAAACAACAGGGGAGTAAACACGCATCTTCCTTTCGAGACCCGAGTGGCTTTATTTTTAACCTCGATGGCACGATCTACCGACAGATCAATCAAAGCTATCGGGAAGATTACGATCATCTTTTATCCTCCGGGCTCTATAAATCCTTAGTAGAGTCGCATCTACTTGTCGATCATCGAGAAGCCGAAATATCCCCTCCCGACAGCGAAGCCGCGTACAAAATCATCCGACCCACTTCAGTGGCATTCATCTCGTATCCTTATGAGTGGTGTTTCAGCGCTCTTCGCCAGGCGGCTTTAGCCACATTAGCAATTCAGGACCTCGCACTTGATCATGGAATGATCTTAAAAGATGCCAGCGCGTATAACATCCAGTTTTCCAGGGGCAAACCCCTCCTCATTGATACCCTTTCGTTCCAACGTATGGATGAAGGTCGTCCGTGGGATGGCTATCGTCAGTTTTGCCAGCACTTCCTGGCCCCGCTTACTTTGATGGCTTACCGAGATGTCCGCCTATCCAAATTGCTACTCTCCTTTATCGATGGCATTCCCCTTGATCTCACAAGCCGGTTGCTCCCAAGAATTACTTATTTCCGCCCACCGTTGCTCACACACATTCATCTCCACAGCAAATTCCAGGAAAGAGTTTCATCGGGAGATGCTCGTATCGACAGCACAGGATCTAAAAAAGTTACGTTAAATTCACTCAAGGGCTTGACTCAAAGCTTACGGTCCGCCATATCTTCATTGAAGTTGGATCCAGGCAAAACCCCTTGGGGGGATTACTACGACACCTTTTCCTATTCCGATGAAACTATCAGTCACAAAGAAGATTTGGTACGTGAGTTCATTGACAAAGCCAAACCTACCGTGGTCTGGGATATGGGGGCAAACACGGGGAGGTTCAGCCGCATCGCAAGCTCCATGGGCGCATATACGATATCGATGGACATTGATCCGGGGGCTGTAGAAGACAATTACCGGCAGATGGTTGCCAACTCGGAGGAAACAATCCTGCCGCTAGTGGTAGACCTAACGAACCCCTCACCCGGTTTAGGTTGGCAATTGAGGGAACGAGACAACCTTATCGAACGCGGCCCTGTTGACGCAGTCCTCGCGCTTGCCTTGGTACACCACCTGGCCATTGGCAACAACTTACCTCTCCGTGAGATTGCCTCCTTCTTTGCGCGTTTTAGCAAGTGGTTGCTTATCGAGTTTGTCCCCAAAGATGATGTTCAAGTCCAACGTATGCTAAGTGTTCGCGAAGACATATTTGAAGGATACACAAAGGACGCCTTTGAAACCGAATTCAGTGAATTCTTTGAATTTATTGGCCAATCTCCCTTGCAAGACTCATCGCGTACGCTTTACACTTTAAAAAATCTGCGCGCATTATAGAGGAACTTATCTGAAACAAGTGCGCTACAAGGCTGGCACTAAGGATACACAGGGTAGATGACGAAGGCTGCTATCGTCATCCACAGCGAATAGGTTTCATATCAATATGCTCACCGAATTACACATCCGTGATTTTGCCATCATCGATGAACTCGCCCTGCATTTTGATGCGGGTTTTGTTGTTTTGACCGGCGAAACTGGTGCTGGAAAATCAATCATCATTGATGCAGTTGAGATGCTGCTCGGTGGCAGAGCGGATACCACACTTGTACGCGCCGGTGCTGACATCGCCCACGTTGAAGGCACCTTCCTCTTAGCACCATCGGTTGAGGCCCAGGTGCTCGCCATCCTCGAGCGCGAGGATCTCTCAGAAGAACCGCGCACTGTTCACCTGAGTCGAGAAATCCGCCGTGAGGGACGCAACATCTGCCGGGTGAACGGACGCGTCGTTACTTTGTCCATACTAAGCGAAATTGGTGAATGGCTCATCGATGTCCATGGGCAATCGGAACACCTGAGTTTACTGCGCGTGCGGGAGCACCTGACCCTGCTCGATCGCTACGCTGATGTTGAGTATCAAAAAAATACCTTCCAGGATTTCTATACACGCCTTACGATGGTTCGCAAAGAATTGGCAAAACTGCGCAAGAAAGAAGCCAGTGCTGCTCGACAGACCGAGTTTTTAACCTACCAAATCAACGAGATCGAAGCAGCAGCACTCCAGCCCGGTGAGGAACCAGAGTTAATCGAAGAGCGTACCCGGCTTGCTAACGCCGAGCGGCTTGCCCAACTCAGCGAACAAGCCCTGAGATTTCTGGAGAACGATATCGATACCCAGGCTTCTGCTATCGATTTGATCGGGCGCAGCTTTGGCCTGCTGGAGCAGCTCAAGGCTATCGATGAGAGCCTGCAAACGGTGGTCGAGCGAAGCCAAATCGTACAGGATGCCCTCGTCGACCTTCTGCGGGAATTGCGGGACTATCGGGACAAAATCGAGTTCAATCCACAAAGGCTGGATATCGTTGAAGAACGCTTAAGTTTAATCCATGATTTGAAGCGAAAGTATGGCGACAGTATCGAAGCTATCCTGGCATCTGCTCAAGCTGCACAAGTAGAACTTGATCAAATCAGCCATGCTGAGGAGCGCATAGCGTCACTTTCACAAACTGAAACCGAGTTACTCTCCCAAATCGGTCAAACGGGGGCCCTGCTCTCCAAGGTACGCCGCCAAGCAGCCCTGCAGCTTGGGGAAGCTATTGAACAGGAGCTTACAGATCTCAAAATGGCAGGAGCTCAATTTGGTTTCAATCTTTCATGGCGCGATGCTCCGGACGGCGCCCCGGTCGATGAGCGACGACTCGCCTTCACAGAACGCGGTTTCGATCAGCTGGAATTCCTCGTCGCACCCAACCCGGGGGAAGGCTTGAAACCTCTGGCTAAAATTGCATCCGGCGGAGAAACTTCGCGGTTGATGCTGGGATTAAAAGGCGTACTTGCAAAAGCAGACCAAACGCCAACCCTCATCTTCGATGAGATCGATCAGGGGATTGGGGGGAGGGTCGGTGCGATCGTAGGGGAAAAACTATGGCGCCTGGCCGCCTCACACCAGGTCTTATGTATCACACACTTGCCCCAACTAGCAGCCTACGGAGATCAACACATCAAAGTTGAAAAGCAGATTGAAGAAGGTCGAACACTAACACGCACCCGCTCACTCACACCTCATGAGCGAATCCCAGAGATGGCCAGTATGCTTGGCGATATCAGCGATGCAAACCTTGAAAGTGCGACAGATCTACTTCACAACGCAGCTGCATTAAAACAGAAGGTAGCCTGACCAACCTGAACTGCAGGATTGTCATAGACCCACACAAACCGGGCGGCCTACGGGCCGCCCGCTCGATTATCAAGTGTTCCGTTTATACCGTGGCCGGTTCCTCAACCTCTACTGGTGCACTGCTCTCTGTTCGGCGGAAAACAAGCCCTTCGTCATCGACATAGTCCACAAGCACATGATCGCCTTCAGTAAATTCTCCTTGCAAGATCTTCACCGACAATGGGCTTTCTACAAACTTCTGTAAGGCTCGTTTTAGAGGCCTTGCACCAAAGGCGGGATCGTAGCCCTCCCTCGCAAGCCAGCTACTGGCGTCATCGGTCAAGGAAACCATCAACCCATGCTCGGATAACCGATCGCGAACCTGCTTCATCTGCAGCTTGACGATTTTTTCCATATCTTCAGGCAGAAGCTTGCGGAAGATGATCACCTCATCCACGCGGTTGAGGAATTCGGGTCTGAAGGTGTCTTTTAGGGCTCGCTCTATCTTCTCTTCCGATTCCCGGTCTTCGCCTTCACCTGTCCGTTGGAACCCGAGTGTTCCAGAACGGGTGACAAACTCGGTTCCCAGGTTAGAGGTCATAATTAAAACGGTATTGCGGAAGTCGACAATGCGACCCTGCCCATCGGTCAGACGACCATCATCAAGAATTTGCAACAGTGCGTTCCAAACCTCGGGATGGGCTTTCTCAATTTCATCAAAGAGCACCACCCGGAATGGACGGCGTCGGATCGCTTCGGTCAGCTGGCCGCCTTCTTCATATCCAACATATCCCGGCGGCGCACCGAATAAACGAGAGACCGTATGCTGTTCTCGGTACTCGCTCATATCGATGCGTACCAGTGCATCCTCGTCGTCGAACAAGAACTCGGCCAAAGTCTTGGCCATTTCGGTCTTTCCAACACCCGATGACCCCAGGAAAATGAAGGAGCCGATCGGTCTGCGTGGATCTTTCAATCCCGCCCGGGCACGGCGGATGGCATCCGCCAGCGCATTGATCGCTTCGTCCTGACCGATGATTCTCTCATGCAGGCGCTCTTCCATTTGGAGTAATTTCTGGGCTTCGGTCTCCATCACCTGGCTGACAGGGATCCCTGTCCACTGGGCGACAACTTCAGCGATGTCGTTTTCCTCGACGAGTTCATCAAGTTGATGTTCAGCCTCCCAGGCGTCTAACTTCTCCTTGAACTCTGATTCGACGCGTAAGCGCTGAGCCTTCTTTTCAGCTGCCCGTTCATAATCTCGTTCGATACCGGCTTGTTCTTCCTCGGCCATCAGCCGATCGACCTCCGCTTTAGTCTCTTTAAGATCCTCGGGCAAGGAGTAGAGTGCAACCCGTAGCTTTGCGGCGGCTTCATCGATTAGATCGATCGCCTTATCCGGTAAATGTCGATCAGAGACGTATCGTTGACTGAGTCGCGCTGCTGCTACCAGCGCTTCATCCGAAAAACGAACCTTATGGTGCGCTTCGTAGCGATCGCGCAAACCTTCCAGCATTTCGATCGTCTCTTCGATCGTCGGTTCTTCTACGTACAGTGGTGCAAAACGCCGTTCTAGTGCAGCATCCTTCTCAATATGCTTGTGATACTCGTCCAACGTCGTGGCACCAATGCACTGCAGTTCACCCCGGGCCAATGCCGGTTTGAGCATGTTGGAAGCGTCCATCGCACCTTGCGCCGCCCCGGCACCCACCACCGTATGGAGCTCATCGATCATCAGGATGATCTCACCCTCGGCTCGCTGGATTTCTTCGATCGATGCTTTTAGTCGTTCTTCAAACTCGCCGCGGAAGCGCGAGCCTGCGATCATAGCCCCCAGATCCAACGCCACCACGCGCTTTCCGCTGAGGATCTCGGGCACATCATTGCTTGCGATCTTTTGTGCCAACCCTTCAACGATCGCCGTCTTGCCCACACCGGCTTCGCCGATCAAGACCGGGTTGTTCTTCGTGCGTCTAGACAGGATCTGGATCAGCCGTAGGATCTCCTCGTCTCGCCCGATCACCGGGTCAAGCTTACCTTCCTTGGCCATCGTGGTCAGGTCTCGAGAGTACTTTTCCAGCGTGCGGTAACGAGATTCGGCTTTGCGATCGGTGATACGCTGGCCACCACGGATTTCCTTCACCGAGTCATACACCCGATCCTTGGTTATCCCTTCGTCAACCAGCAGGCGGGAAATCGCCGTATTCCGCTCAGAAAGGATCGCCAGGAATATATGCTCGGTTGAGATGTATTCATCATTGAGCCGATTGGCCTCTTCATTGGCCATATCCACCACACGCTTGACGCGCGGGGTAATGAAAATCTGACCGGCACCACCGCCGTAAATATTAGCTTTTGGGCTGCTTCGCAATTGCTGATCGATGAGGTCGGTGAGCCGCTCAACTTCGATATTGAGCCGTTCCAGGATCTGAGAGATCACACCCTGGGGCTGTTCGATCAGGGCCAATAAGATGTGTTCCGTATCGATTTGATTGTGACCGTAGCGCTGTATGATCTCGGCTGCACGCTGTGCGGCATCCTGCGCGCGCTCGGTAAATCGGTCAAACCGCATCATAGGTTTACCCCTCCATCGGCACAGATTCTTTGTGCCTCATACACACTCATTATATCTATCTGTGCTCTTTCGACCATTAGAAGCTTATATGAATCATCTCCTCCTGCTGTTGTTGCAATCACCATTCCATTCGTTTTATGCAGCACAGGTTCAGAGTACTCCTATGATCTCCTGGACAGGTACAATAGCCCCTATGCCACATCCTGCCACCCGAGCCCTCTTAGATTGGTATGCTACAAAAGCCCGTCAGCTCCCCTGGCGGGAAACCACGGATCCCTACGCCATCTGGGTCGCTGAAATCATGCTTCAGCAAACTCGTGTAGAAACTGTTATTCCGTACTACAAACACTGGATGCAGCGATTTCCCTCCATCCACGCTTTAGCTGCTGCCGATATGGATGATGTCTTAAGAGTGTGGGAGGGTTTGGGTTACTACCGCCGCGCTCACAATCTTCACAAAGCAGCCAAGCAACTGGTTGAACAGCACGAAGGCGCACTCCCTACCACTAAACAAACACTCCAATCACTCCCTGGAATTGGAGAGTACACCGCCGCTGCAATCGCTGCCATAGCATTTGGTGACGATGCGGTTGCATTGGATGGAAATTTGCGTCGCGTATTTTCCCGCCTGCTGGATCTTGATCTGGACCCCCGTTCACCCGAAGGGCAACAGCGGGTGCGAGCCTGGGCTAATGATCTGCTCCCAAAAGGTCAGGCGTCTTCTTTTAATCAGGCCTTGATGGATCTGGGAGCACTGATCTGTCTTCCGCGTAGTCCTCGCTGCGAGCATTGCCCCATGCATACCTGGTGTTTGGCTTATGAGCATGGTACGCAACCGATCCGCCCGGTCAAAAAAACCAGAAGGCCTCTGCCGCACTATATAGCCGTTGCGGGGGTACTGGTGCAAGGCGACAAGGTCTTGATCGGCCGCCGGCCTGAAGATAAGCTGCTTGGTGGGTTATGGGAATTCCCAGGTGGGAAACAGGAACCAGGAGAAAGTCTGGAGCAATGCCTGGAAAGGGAGCTCAGGGAAGAGCTGGGGATCACCGCTGCCGTGGGCACAACAATCGGTCGATTCGACCATGCTTATACCCACTTCCGCATCACGGTTCACGCATTCTTCGTAGAAATCAAAGCAGGCAAACCCCAACCGCTTGATCATGAAGCATTGGTCTGGGTGCCCCC
Source organism: Anaerolineales bacterium (assembly GCA_041554155.1). Classification (GTDB taxonomy): domain Bacteria; phylum Chloroflexota; class Anaerolineae; order Anaerolineales; family E44-bin32; genus E44-bin32. The sequence continues at coordinate 2,380 of JBFFMI010000061.1, read as the reverse complement.
TGCGACATTGACCGATTATCCTATGGGGAAAATCGATCGTGCCATCGCGCGTACGCTTGCTGGAGGTCTGGTCCGGTAGATCACCAATCGATCAAGCCCTGCTGCGGTGGACCAGGTATATACCGCCAAGCACTATGGCGCCCCCCACGAGCTCCACGTAAACCAAACTCTCACCAAGGATTGGAATGGCCAATAATGCCGTCATCACCGGTTGCGCGAGCAAGGTCGGCGCAACCAACGTCGCTGGTAGATGGCCTTGTGCGTAATTAATCGCCAACCATCCGGCTCCCTGGCTCACAACGCCTGCACCCAATAAGCTCAAATACGCTTGCGTTGAATAACCCAGTAAGGGTTGGCCCAGGACGACATTAATTGCCAGGAGGATCAATGTGGAACTCAGGACCGAGAACCAGAAATAGGTCAGTGCGGACAAACGCCGCCGCCCACGTTGTGTAACCAAAAAATAAGCACCGTAAAAGATACCAGCCAACAGGCCGAGGAAAGTACCCAATCCGATTTCGAAAGCTTGCAGCGCATCAAATCCCAGCACCAGGGCTGCCCCCAACATGGCTATCACCAGCCCTACCCAGAAGGCATATGGCAGCCTCTCCCTATACACCAGTAAAGCACCCAAACCCACCCATAAGGGTGCCGTGTTGGCCAGCAACGTGGGATTCGTCGCTCCGCTCAGCACCACCCCTGTGGACCAGAACGAGAGATCAATGGCAAACAATAAACCACCCAGGAAAGCGATGCGGATTTCCGGCAGGGGCAGCGATCCACCACGACGTGTTGAGTAGAGGAAAGCCGGAGTCAGAACCACAAGACCTATCGCCATGCGGTAAAACGCGGCGACTGTACCAGGCACGTCAGCGAGACGAATAAAGATCGCTGAAAAGCCTATCGCCAGAAGGCCAATGACGAGCGCCAGGTAAGCTGTGGTTTTAGATGCGGGTGGTGTTATGTGCGACCTCCTTGGATTATATGAACCATTGTACTCCGGTGTATCCTATCCCTTGTTGCGCAGATGCAGGTTTGTTTACAGACGAATCAAGCCTAGAATCGATGCCAGTTCAATAAGCATGGAGGCATATTTTGACCTACGCTGCACGAACGGACCACTTGCAAGCAGAGGGCGCTTACTTTGTCCTTGCCAAAGCCCAAGCCCTCGAGGCTGAAGGGAAGGATATCATCCACCTTGAGATCGGGCAGCCGGACATCGATACCTTTGAATCCGTTGCACAAGCCGGTATTGATGCAATTCTGGATGGTCGTACTCGCTATAACCCACCCGCCGGAATCCCAGACCTTCGTCGGGCGATTGCAGACGATGTTGGCAAACGCATTGGTGTATCCGTAGAATTAGAGCGGGTTGTAATCAGCCCTGGGGCAAAGCCCAACCTCTTTTTCCCCACACTGGCAATCGTCGAACCAGGGGATGAGGTGCTCTACCCCGACCCCGGTTTCCCCTCCTACGCGGCCATGATCGGTGTTGCTGGTGGCGTGCCTGTCCCGGTACCACTAGTGGAAGCGAAAAATTTCTCGTTCGACCTTGACGTTTTCGATGATTTAATTTCCTCTCGCTGCCGCCTTATCATCCTGAACTCACCAGGCAATCCAACCGGAGGTGTGATACCCAGCTCTGACCTGGAGCACATCGCCAAGCGCGCCATAGAACATGACTGCTGGGTCATCACCGACGAAATATACAGTCGCATACACTACCTTGAAGACGAAGTCCCCAGTATTTATAGCCTACCTGGTATGGATGCACGCACGATCCTGGTCGATGGTTTCTCAAAAACCTACGCGATGACAGGCTGGCGCCTGGGTTATGGCGTGATGCCTCCTGAACTAGCCCGGCGGGTCATGCTGCTCGCAACGCACGCCTATGGTTGTACGGCGCACTTCACCCAATTTGCCGGGCTTGAGGCTTTGCATGGAACCGAGGCACAGGTGCAGGAGATGCGCTCCCGCTATCAAAGGCGTCGCGATCGACTGGTATCCGGCTTGAACGAACTACCCGGTGTAAGCTGCGAACTGCCTAAAGGGGCGTTTTATGCGTTTCCCAACATACAATCGACGGGTGTTTCATCCAGTCTGCTCGCAGATCGAATCCTCCAAGAAGCCGGGGTTGCACTGCTTCCAGGTACAGCCTTCGGAGCGGGTGGCGAGGGATTCTTGCGCCTGAGCTATGCCACAAGCATGGATCAGATCGAAGTGGCACTTGAACGCCTGGCCGTGTTCCTCGCCGGCCTAATCTGATCCAGCAACGATTAATAAGATCGCGGGTATCCTCTTTGAGGTCCTGCTGTGTTTGGCTAGCTGCTCGATGGTTCAGCCCTTGATCTTGAATATATCTTAAAGTGTATAAGAGATG
>JBFFMI010000060.1:0-13662 GCA_041554155.1 Anaerolineales bacterium | reverse complement strand
CCTCACCGTACTTTTAATGACGCGCACACTCACTGAGCGACGCCTGGAGAAGCAACCGCCCGATCTTTTAATCGAGCCTGCTATCCCGCTCACGTATGGGCTGTTTAGCGGATTTACTGCCCCGCAGGAGGTCATCGCGCTCGGCGAAGCAGCTGCAGAGGCCTCTCTGGATAAAATCCTCAGACTGCTAGAATGACCTTGGCGGGCTGACTCCGTTCAGCTCGACAGGGTGTATGATCCCACACCAGAGGACTCAAGAGGGAAAGTAGAGCCTTTCTTTTTAGACAGCTGGTTTCAAGCTATGCGAAAGCCCCAGCTTCATTATCCAATACCGACTTAAATTAATGGGCACCAATGCCCGTTAGATCGCTTGGACAGCCAGGATCAACATGGATCCAAGCATAAAAAACGATGCATATTTGAAGAGGCCTAAATTCAGTTTTGCTGAGGGTCGTATCATCAAGCTTATCGCAAATAACAGCAATCCTGCGGCAAGGACGATCATCACCCGCAGGTACCCCCAGGTGAGGCCTATGCCTATGGCCGACAGACCCATTGCGAACGAGGCCAGGACGGCTGAGAGGGCAATGAGCCGCTGCGTGACCTTCTCTCCATAACGACCCGGGAATGTCGGTAGACCCGCTTGGGCATAATCTCCACGGTGACGGAGACTGAACGTCAGGATATGTGTTGGGATCCAGAATAGCACTGCGAGCGCCAGCGCAATCCCAACCCAATCAATCCGGCCAACAGCAAGGGCTCGCCCTGCCAGCACTGGCATCCCCCCGGCAATACCACCCCATATCACCGACCAGGCCGTTCGCCTTTTTAGGAGCATGGTGTACACGACCACATCGAAGAATAAGCCGGCGAAGACAATCGCCCCGTATAGAACATCGATCAATAACGCCCCACCGATGCCCAGAATGCTCATGCCCAAACCGAGCAGCAACGCATCCTTTCGGTCGACCTTCCCGGCTGGAAGCGGCCTCAAGCAGGTGCGAGCCATCATGGCGTCAATATCGCGATCGTAGACCATGTTGAGCATAGTCGAGCCGCTGATGGCCAGGAACAAGGTTACCAACAAAGTCAGCAAATGTGTGGCATCCAGGAATGGGCAGCGTGCGCTCACGAATCCAGCTACACCGGTAAATAGCAGCAGGCCTGTTTGCAGGCTTTTGATCAATGGCCAATAGCGCTTAAGGATCTTCCTAAACCAGCCGATCATACGCACTTCCTGCTATCTTTACCTTGGCGATGGGGCTAACGAGCACAGCGAAAACCGACGCTGGGACTGTAGTAGTACGGCGCTGCACTGTTGCGCGTCCACAAACGCAGATTGTAGGCGTAATCTTGCTTGCTGCCTCCGCGCATGTAGCGATAATGTTGGTCTTCGTAAACGTCTCCGGTCCACTGCCATACGTTGCCAGCCATATCGAAAAGCCCATAGGGGCTGGTCGATTCAAGCGTAACATAATCATGATACGTATCACCGTTATAAAAACCAACCGGTGTGGTATCACCCAACTTTCCAAAGGTTTTCTCGAAAATATCGTAACTGCTGTAGAAATTGGCGTTATTATTCTCGATTTCCCAGCCCCAGGGGAAGGGACGTTCGTCCTCTCCCCGGGCGGCTTTTTCCCATTCCAGCTCACTTGGCAACCGCCAGCCATAGAATTCACAGTACGCTTTGGCACCAAACCAGGTTACCTGCACCACGGGATGGTTGTCATATCCTGTGAGGGCTTTTAAGCTGCCCCCCTCTTCAACAATTCTGAGGCCCTGTTCCTCCAATAGAACATGAAGCCAATCGCCGGCATCGATGCGTTCTTCGTGTTCAAAACCATGGAACTCATCGCCCGGGTAATACCCCACTATCTCATCTCCAACACGCTGGACGTAATCTTCTGCTAATGCTCGGTTTAGATAGCGGGCATACTGATCATTGGTCACATCCGTAACCATGATCTCGAAATCATATGCCAGCTCGGTTGGATGAGCATGGGCCCCTTCAAAGAACGAACCCGCCGGAACCGTTGTCCAGGATTCAGGATCCACACCTGTTTCAACATAGGTTGGGGGGGCAGCGCTACTAGGTGCAGATGATCCACAACCCACGAGAAGTATTGCTGTTAACAGGAGGGAGAGATAGCGTAGCTTCATGGTTCCGCCCCCTGCTCTTCTTCCAGCTCATGCTGCCATAAGCCGGAAGCCTTGAAAAGATCAACCAGTCGCCAAATCATGAGCCCTGCCAGGACTAGTAGGACGGTTCCCAACCCGATCTCATTCAGCAGCATGGTCCAATTCACTAGCGGTTGCTGCTGTGCTTCGGTGACGAATAAACGCTTCATTGCAAAAACGGTAACGGCACCGAAAGCCAGGTTGGAACCCAGAATCACCAGCCAACCGAACCAGTGACGGACTTTGCCCTTCAAACCAACCTGGTCGGCGTAGTACATCAAGATGATCGTAGCAATGATCGCGGACAGGATATGCCAGTGGCCGGTGAGCACAATGCGTTCCTCACGCTGGGGCCAGACCCGAAAAATCTCGTCCAGCTTGACAGCCATAAAGATACCTACCCCGCTTACGGTGAAATTCATGAATACCATTTGCCAGCCCACGCCAAAACGTAGTGGATCGCGAACAAGGGCCCGGATCTTCTGTAAAACATTACCTCTGGTGAGGCCCTGCTCAGCAAGGCCGGTCTTTATCAGCTTATCCCAGCTGAATATCACAAAGAATAAGGCTGCCAGCATCACCATTACCGATCCACCATAGATAATGGTGTGCGCCCATTCCACAGCAACAACCGACCAGGCACCTATCGAGATAATGATGGTGCCGAATATCATGAGCGGCATCGCGATCTTATGCAGGCGGCCCCTGAATCCTTGCCAGCGACCCACGATCAAGGTGATGGCGATGCCGATCAGAGTGAGCATGATGTGCAAGTGCCCGATGATCGATTTCTGCAGGATTGTCTTATGTGGTTCGCGGATCAAATCCTCAGCCAGGAAGGCCTCGTGGCCGTTGCCCCAGTAGGATCCCGTTACAGCACCGAAGAGTGCCGAGCCGAGCGTAGCTACTGCCATGGTGAAAAAGGCCACTCGCTCCAGATCCAGGCCACCGCGCGTACGCGATAGCTCAGGGTCGTCAATCCTGTACTCCTTGCGCCATGGCCACAGCGCTGCAGCTAGCTGCAATCCAGCAAAGAAAACGAGCGAATTTCCAAAAAGGAATAGGCCATGGAATATGAAGTTTTGACCAAAGTAGCCGAAACCCAAACCGAAGATCATGACCAGCAGATAGCCGAAAGTAATCGTGGCATTGACGCTCGTGCGCTCATGCATCTTCATCGGCACGGAATCGGTGATGATATAGGTCTCAATCGCTACCACAGCCATCGCGATCGCGTGATAGAGCAGGATGATGCGTCCTTCGCGATCAGCTGGAACCAGCTGCATGCCAGTTATCCGGATGACCGTTTCGCGAACGCCCCACTCTGCCATAGGTCCCGAAAGCATGCCCCAGACCGCTGTCACCACTGAGATCATGGCAATTGCAAGCAAAACGAGCCCTTTTGTCGATTGAAATAGGAATTGATAGCGGTTCTTCATACGCCACCTTTGCTAGTGCTGGAGGTACCGCCTAGCAGTTCGGCCATATCCGCTGTTCCAATTTTTCATGCGGATCCTGACCTTGTGCCACCCTGGTGAATTGGCAAAAGATAAACTCTCGTAACACGGGCAGGGGGCTCGCCGTTTGAGAGCCTCCATACAAGCTAGCAGGGACGACCCTCCCTGACTCCCTGCAATGACGATACTTCTAGTCCGCAGCGGACGCCTCCGCAAGGGGGGTTTTTGCTGAGGGAAAGTTCCCTGTTTCTTCAGTTAACCGTTCCCAAACCCCTGGCCATATGCATAAGACGGAAAGCACCATCGCCATGATCGGGCCAAACGAGAACAGCGAGAAACGACCCAGGCTGATCGTTGTGGCGATCACAAGTGGTATGCCCACGACGAGCTCTAGCAATCCAGCGCACATGGCTACCACCCGCATCCACTCTCTGGGTTGCAGGATCACACCAACCGTCACAACAAAGAAACCGATCGAAGCGATCCAGTTCATGCGCTGCACCAGGGTAAAGATCTCCGTCCCGATCGTGATGATGCGGCTCCAGCTGGCCACACCGTTCATGAAGCAGAAGATGAAGGCCATGCCGGTCCCAAATCCCAGCAGTGTGCGCTTCCAGGAACGCGCACCAACGACCTTGACCAGCAAGAAGTAACCCAGCAGATTGGGCCAGAAAATGATGAAGTAGATCGGGGGTAAACCCGCCGCCATCATTGGTACGTTGATGAACCAACTACCCTGCAAAGCCAGCGCACTTGCGACGATCGATGCCGGAAACGCCCATTTGCTTCCCATATAGTAGCCATAGCTGCTCACGAGAAATATCACACCTGCGGTGATACCAAAATCAGAAAGCGCCGGCATCAGGTAACCCAGCAAGATCTCACAACCCGGCTCAGCCGCTTCAGCATAACGAGCCGGACCAAACCAGTTCATAAATATCATGTATGTCCCGATGATCCCCAGCAATCCCAGGATAAGCGTGACGATCGCGCCCCAGCGGTTCTCCTTGCTCATCTTCAGCCTCCATTCGTCTACGATTCCCAACGCTCAAACCAAAATATGCAGATAATTGGTCAAATATGTTATTTGTGAAAGGTATCACTATTGGGTCGCTTGGTCTTTGCTTTAACGCAAAAGCTGATATTGAATCAAAAGTGTGAGGTTTAAAGCATGACGCCATCTTTTGAAGCACTTGCAAAGGTCGAACCCTTCAACCAATTTCCGCCCGGATCCCTTGAGCAGGTTGCGCGCCTGGGGCGTGTCCGCACTTATCAAGCAGGTGAATTCGTAACCCACCTTACCGATGCGTGGCCCTACATGGTCTTTATTGAATCGGGCGCACTGGAAGCGGTCAAAGAGTCACCCGAGGGACGGAGTCTGCTGGTTTACAAACTCGAGACGGGTGAGGTGATGTGGGGATTAACGTTTTTCGATGATGCGATCCTGATGCCGGTCTCGCTGCGGGCGTCGGAGCAGACCCACCTCCGGATTTGGTCACGCGAAGATCTCCTGCCCATTCTGCTCGAGCACGGCCAGGTGCTCTGGTCGATCTGTAACATCCTGATCCAGCGCGTGCAGATCGCCAGTGCCATCGTCGAGAACCTGGCCTTTCAGCCAGTCGCTAGCCGCTTGGCGAAAATGCTAATCGAAACTTATGGCGATCGGGGTTCGGCGCCGTTGGCGCGCGATATGACGCTTGATGAAATGGCTTCACGCGTCGGGACAACACGCGAGATGGTTTGCCGGGTGCTGTATAAATTCGCCGATGAGAAATGGATCGACATCACCCGGACAGAATTTCGCCTGGTTGATCAGGACGAACTCCAGAAACTCGCGCACGGGTAGTCGCCAGGCAGATTGCTGGTTGCTGCGCTTCCAACGCTCGTTTGTTTTTAGAACTGCATGATTTCCAATGGAACCGCGGCTACGCCTACAATGCCCGGTCCCGAATGCACCCCCAGCACCGGTGAAATTCGTAAAATTTCCAGTTTGGCTACGCTTAGCCTGTCCTTCAACAGAATCGCCAGGGCGTCGGCTTGATCGGCAAATTGGCCATGCATGACGGATACCCAGAGAGGCACTCCCTCTCCGTAAACATCATGCAGATAAGAGGCGATCATATCGAGTGCTTTTTTCAATGTCCGTCCGCTACCGACTGTACTATATTTACCATCCTCTTTGGCGACTTTGATCACCGGTTTGATCTTTAACAGTGATCCCGCCAGGGCTTGCACCCGGCCGATTCGACCACCACGCTGTAGATACTCCAGCGTCTCAAGCGTGTAAATTACCTCCGTGGCGGCGCGGATCTGTTCCAGTCGTTTAAGAATCGCTTCTGTTGTCATCCCTCTTGCAGCAGCTTCTGCGGCAGCTAGCACCTGGAAGCGCTGTCCTCCGGAGAGAGTCATGCTATCCACAACGGTCACTTCCCCGCATTGTTCGGCACCCATGCGAGCCGCTTCCACCGTACCGCTGAGCCCTCCTGAGATATGCAAGGAAAGCAGGTCATCCTCCCCAGCCAATGCATCGTAGAACGTTGCGAACTCCCCGGCACCAGGCATCGCCGTAGTGGGTACATTCGGGTAGATCTCTCGCAGCTTATCGTAGAAATCGTCGGGGGTGATATCGCCGGCGCTGATCTGTTTATCGGGAAAATGGATGTAGAGCGGGGCAATCTGAATGCCATATTTTTCAATATCGGCAGGCGTAAGGTCGGCGGCACTATCGGTCAGGATTTTCATGGATCGGCGTAATTCCTCTCATTAAGATATTCTGGGGCGATCCTAACACAAACCACGCGGCTGTGGTGAAACACGCGTGGCTAGGTCATTCAACCTTGATCGATCAATTTTCCCTGGCTTAGGTTAATAGAAGGCTTGCGAGCCAGGGCAGCAGCGCGAGCAAGGCCAACGCTGGATGGCCCCGACGGGCTTCATTGCTGCGATCCCAGTTGAAAAGGTAGATCGCCAATCCGAACGCAAGTATCCCGCCTACAAACATAATGATGACCGAGCCCCACGGCGAGAAATTGGCATTTGTTCCCATGGCCAATCCGTTGAAAGCGTTCATAGCATGCGTCGGCGGAAAGATACGCGATAAGGATTGCGCGGCCTCAGGTAAAAACTCATAGGGCAACATCACCCCGCCCACAAGCATGGAGGGGATAAAGATAATCTGTGAGAACATCACCTGGAAGTTTGTGCTTGGCGAGATCACACCGATCAACACGCTGATTCCAACCATAGCTACCACCATGGCAAAGAAGACCAGGATGAAGTAGCCCCAGCTTTCTGGAGCTGGCGCATCGAATAACGGTCCCGCTGAAACCGTGATCAGGAGCGCAACCATCAGCAGATGGATGCTGGTGGTCAGGGATGGCACCGCCAGAATCGAGCTTGCTGGAACACCGTTGATGTGATAGCTGCGAAAAATGCCCTCTTCCCGGGCGGTCACAACATACGCCGGAATACCCATCAACATGGCCGCCATCACTGCGAACACCGCCATGGCCGGAATCAACGCCTGCAAGAACTGTGGGTTGATATCGACCATGATGAAACCCATCATCAGATAAAAGAGCAATGGAAACATGTAATTTAGAAATAACAGCTGCCGATTGCGGATGCCTGTACGAAACTCGAAAGCAAAGTGGTTTAGAAAGGCGGTCATCCAACTACCTCCTCGGTTGTAATCTCCAGGAAGCGGTCTTCCAGCGATGGCCTTTCAACCCGCAAGTCGATTAGCCGATCACCCTGGGCCTCGACAAATTGGATGATGGCCGCCACCGTCGGACCGATATCGGTGCTGAAGAAGATGTAGTACTCATCCTTGGTGCCACGGCTCTCCACCGCCGGGAATCCCGAACCATCCGTGGATAGACAATCCCGTTCGGTCCGAACGGATACTTTGGTCAGGCCAGCCCCAGTGGCAGTAATCTCAAGCGGTGTACCGGTGGAAATCAGTTTTCCACGAAGCAAGATACCAATACGATCGGCCATCTCTTCCGCTTCCGCCATATCATGAGTGGCCAGGAGCACCGTCGCCCCCCTCTGCTTCTGTTCTCTCATCAGGCTGTGGAGCTCAACGCGCGTTCCTACATCGAGGCCGGCGGTCGGCTCATCCAGGAATAGCACCTGCGGTTCGTGAGCAAGGGCCAGGGCTAAGGCTAGCCGGCGCTGCTGACCCGTGGAGAGTTCGGCGTACTGTGTCTGCCGTTTCTCACCCAGACCAAGCCTTTCGATCAATGCGTTGTTTGGGTCAACGCCATGGTAAGCGCAGAAGAACTTCATCGCCTCATCCACGGTGATATTCGCAGGCAGTCCAGAAGTCTGAAGCTGTACACCCATCACATTCCGCAGGCCGCGCGGATCACGACTTGGGTCTACTCCGGCAACCTGCAATTCCCCTGCGTCCGGGGTTCGCAGCCCTTCCAGGCTCTCGAGTGTGCTGGTTTTACCCGCGCCGTTGGGACCCAACAATCCGTAAATCTCGCCCTGCTGCACCTCAAAGGATATATCGTCGACAGCGACGAAATCATCATACAGCTTTCGGAAATGGCGAACCTTTATCACAGGTTTGGTCATAGCACTCCTCACAAAATAGATCGAGGTGATTAAATACATCACCTGGATGCGCCATACTTTGTCCACTAAGGAAAGGAATGGTGATGATACCAGAATATGGACTACACACAATTTTCATCGCGAAGCGATTCCGACCGCGCTGCGCGCAGCTCTTATGGGCGTTCTTATTTAGGATATACTTGGCCTAATTCCATTTATTAAAGAGGGTACAAATCGATGAATATGCTACTTTGGATACTGCAGATCTTCCTTGGAATCTATTTCTTTTTAATTGGCGCAATGCACTTCATCCTTCCACCGGGATTACCACAGATGATGAGCTGGATGTACGAACTATCCCCCACACTCCACACGGTCAGCGGCATCGCCGAGATCCTGGGTGGTTTGGGTTTAATCCTGCCCAGTGTGACCAAGATTCAACCCCGGCTTACCCCGCTGGCTGGCGCCGGGTTGGTACTCACCATGCTCGGGGCGCTCACCTGGCATCTACAGCGCGGCGAAACGCAGAACATGGCCTTTAATATTTTCCTCGCGATCCTGGTTGGCTTCGTCGCCTATGGTCGTTGGAAGCTGGCACCCATCGGCGAGCGGGGCTCTGGCCCCTCGGTTTGATGCATTGGATGCCTCTCGTTGAACGAAATCATCCTCTCTCTGCTATAACCATAAGGATGTGACGCAATGCATGAGGGAGGATGAAATGTTTAAAAATGGACTTCTTCTCTTTCCGTTTACGCTACTGACCACCCTCGTTGCCGCCTGTCAACCGCAAGCTATTACTCAGTCAGTTGTACCACCCACTCCTGTTGAGCAACTGATGAGCTTCAATGCACCCGCATTAGAAACCATCGGTACAGTTGATGGAGGCGAGACCCTGTTCGATGCTCCCTACGGCGTGGATGTAGGCCTTGATGGCCGAGTCTATGTGTTTGACACGAACAACCAGCGCGTTCAGGTTTTCGATCCAGGTGGCGTCTTCTTGTTTGGTTGGGGCGAGCCGGGTGAGGGCCCCGGGCAATTCAACTCATTCGGTTTTGGCGCCCTGTCGATTGATATCGACAGAAATGTATATGTCGTCGATAACGGTAACTTCCGCGTGCAAAAATTCGACCCAGATGGCAACTTTATCCTTTCATTCGGTGCCGAGGGAGAGGGATCTGGCGACTTCACTCGCGCCATCGGTATCGCCATCAATGCTGCAGGGGATGTATATGTCACCGATGATGCCGTTCCGTATGTGCAGGTCTTTGATCAAGAGGGCAGCTTCTTGCGTCAGTTCGGTGGGGAGGGATCAGGTCCTGGTCAATTCGAGCATGCGACCGGCATCACGGTCGGCTTGAATGGTCATATCTTCGTCGCCGATTATTCTCTGAAGCGGGTGCAGTTGTTTGATCAGGGCGGTACGTACCTGCGGGAATGGGAGATCGGCTTGAGCGGCCCTGTTCCTGGAACGCCGGAAGGGATCGCCGTCGATCTAGCTGGCCGGATCTACATCACCGATTATGAGCGCGGCCAGGTTGAAGTTTATTCTCACGAGGGGGAGTTCCTGACTGAGTTTGGCGGGCGCGAACTGAAGGCACCGGTGGATATCGCCATCAGCCCCGACGGTATGCTATACATTACCGACCAGCGAGCTAACCAACTACAAATCTACCGAATCCAATAGGTCTGACCTACCTGTACCTGAAAGAAGGCGGCCAGCGCACAACACACCGATGATATCCTCTACGGAATTCCCGAGATTTCCGACCTCCCGTTACCCTTAGGTAGATCCTTCCCAGTATTTTCGCAATGCTGTTTTTTTTGGATTTTTCGCTAAAGAGGGTCGGGCGGGGCGCTTTCGATATTTTAGCCCGAGTATCCGGATACTCACCCTCGCGCTGACGGGTATTCTGCAACATGCCCTTTAAAGGATTCTGCCCGGGGCATCGTTGGGTGACCCGCGCTAAGAAATACATGGCTTTACCCTTATGCAGAGTGGGTTTTCGCTCTGCTTTCTTTCGTTTTATGCTTTAGACAGGTTTCGGAGCATGCTCTATCCTGAGGGATAAGATGTATAAAGGACAGAAGATTTCACAGACAGCTACCATCCGGCTCAATGGCACATTCGACAGAGTATTCCCGTTGTTTGGTCCAGTGCGCGAGAAAGACTGGGCCCACGGTTGGGACCCCGCCATCATCTACTCCAAAGCCGATAATATCGAAGAGCGCATGGTCTTCCAGACCCATGCGCACCTCAAAGATGAAGAGGGGCCATATACCTGGACGGTCTCAAAATACGTCCCGGACGCTGGCCAGATCGAATACACTGTCTTCCACCTGGCGCGCATATGGTGGATCAATATAGAATGCCAGGCGATTGAGGCGGAGTCCATCTGCCAGGCACAGATCACCTATACCTATATCGGGCTCAACTCCCATGGGGATGCGCGCAACAAGCTGGCGCTGGCCGTCATGTTTCAACACGGGCTCAAGGATTGGGAGCTTGCAATCAACCACTTCCTAGAAACAGGCTCGCAGCTGCACCACCCGTAGCCACCCTTAAGGGGTCTTTCATGCAAAAGGACGAAGCATTGCTTGTATCACCCGAGATGCTCGCAGGCCTGCCAGAACCGATCCAGCGCTACATGCACTACACCAAAGCACTGGGCAAACCCTGGATCCATTCGGTACGTCTAACCCAAACCGGCCGCTTTCGTATGGCAGCCAATCGACCCTGGATGCCGATGCGTGCCACCCAGAGCTACACCACCCAGCCGCCGTCCTTTCGATGGGATGCCCGGTTTAGACTGTTCGGCTTCCCATTGCTGAAAGCACTCGACGAATATAAAGAAGGTCATGGGCAAATGCGTGGCAAGATCGCTGGCATTTATACGCTCTTCGATCAACGCGGCGATGAACTTGATCAAGGCGCACTTATGCGTTACCTGAGTGAGATGATCTGGTTCCCCATCGCTTTTCTCGGCGAAAACATTTCCTGGGAGGCTATCGATGAAGGTTGCGCCAAGGTGACGCTTACAGATGGTGAGCAGCGTGTGTCAGGAAAGCTTTTTATCGACGATTCGGGTCGTCCGATCAATTTCAGCACGCAACGCTACCGGGAGATCCAGGGCACGTATTCATTGGAAACATGGTCTACCCCGATCACCGCTTATGCCGAGCGCGCCGGACTCATGCTACCCGTTTGCGGCCAGGCTATGTGGCATCTCGATTCTGGCCCGCTCACGTACATCGACCTTGAGATCAAGAATGTCGAATACAATGTGGACGCGGATAACGCATAAGAACACTTTTCAACGTGTGGTCTACGTATCGCCCGCATGACTTTACAGCGGTCGCTTTCCTTCACCAGCATCCAGGCGCCTATCCAGGATTTCATCGTCGAGGATCTTGCTGCATTTGTGGCGACCCGGATGGACATTCCGGTACAGTTTCTCGGTGATCGGCCCTGGCAAGAAAGGGAACGCAGCATCGATAGAGGTGATGTGGATGTCGCCTGGATTTGTGGTTTACCGTATGCCGTGCGCGCCGACGGCGGGAAGCCAGATATCGAACTGTTGGCCGCGCCGGTTATGGAGGGGGATCGCTACCAGGACCGGCCAATTTACTTCTCAGATGTGATCGTGCAGGCTGATAGCGATTTTCAGTCGTTCGATGATTTACACGGTGCCACCTGGGCCTTCAATGAACCCGGGTCTCACTCAGGCTACAACATCACCCGCTACCATCTGGCGGCGACGAATAAGCCGACCCCCTTCTTTGGGCGGGTCGTAGAAGCCGGGTCACATCAGCGCTGCATCCAACTCTTGCTCGAAGGAGAGATCGACGCCGCTGCGATCGACACGACTGTGCTTGATCTTTCACGTGAACAGGATCATCGCATTGATCAGCACCTGCGGGTCTTGACCACATTGGGGCCCAGCCCGATCCCACCACTGGTAATCTCCAGGCGCCTCGACCCCTCTCTGCGTGATTCGATCAGAGCGCTGATCCTGAGCATGCATCAGGATCGTATTGGCAGCGGGCTCCTTAAACGTGGAAAGATACGCCGATTTCAGGACGTCAATGATTCGGACTATGATGTGATCCGGGAGATGGCGCAGGAAGCGCATCACATCGATTGGTGAAAACGAGGCTATCGCCGTGTTCTCTGCAGCGCTCGTCAAAAAAATCTTCAGCACGCTCTTCAGCAAGCACCCTGATGCGGCCACGCTTTGGGAGTCGTTTGATGATTTCGATCAGAAAGAATCGCTGCGCGTGAAGCTGGCGATCCTGAAGTTGAGTGAGGGCGAGGTAGATAAATTGCTACACTATATCGAAGTAGCCCGATTCGATTACCGCGATGTGCTCGCATGGGCTGAGTATCCGGAACAAATGGGTTCTGGCAAGACCCGCTACAACAGCCCATTGGATGAATATGAAGCTATGCTTGAACGTGACCGTCATCAATATGAAGCCTGGATAGCTGGATTCCGCGAAATAGCATGAGAGGACCCCTTTTTTAACGCATGAACAACGCAACAGAAAACGACGTCCCCCGGAAATTGCGTCGTTGGTTTGTGATCCACTTCGTCGTGGATATCCTTTTCGCGATACCCCTGCTGTTAATTCCCGAGACCATTTTGCCGTTCTTTGGCTGGGCAGTGGTCGATCCCATCACCTCGCGCCTGGTAGGCGCCGCTCTGCTGGGCATTGGCACTGAATCGCTGCTCGGTAGAAATGCCAGTCTAGAGGTCTACAGGGCCATGCTCAACCTCAAATTGCTCTGGGGGACCGGTGCGCTGCTGGGGATCACATTGGGCATCATCCAGGGCGCCCCTATTACGGCCTGGTTGCTTTTGGCGATTTTTAGCCTCTTCACACTTGTCTGGTTGTATTACTGGTTAAAGCTCCGGTAACTTTGGCGAAACCATCCAGCTTTAGATGCGTATAGAAAAATGGAGGCAAATCCCATGGAAAAGAATTCAACCTATCGATATCGATCCTTCTTCTGGCCGATCGTCTTAATCGGTTTCGGCGTCATCATGTTGCTTGCCAATCTGGATATCATCCCTGCGCCCAGTATCCGCATGCTGGTTCGTCTCTGGCCGCTGGCTTTGATCATCCTGGGACTGGATCTGCTCATTGGCCGCCGCTCACCGCTCATCGGTGCACTCATCGGCCTTGTGGCTGTAGCGCTCGTCATCTTGTATTTCTTCATGGCGCCGGTGCTGGATCTCGCCCCTTCGGTAGAACGCAAGACGGTGCCAATAAACACCCCGCTGGGGAATACCTCATCGGCGGAGATTAAACTCGATCTCGAGCGCTACGCGACCACCATCGATTCGGCGGTCGATTCGGATGCGCTCTTTGAAGCTGTCCTTGAAACTTATACGGATGTGAAGTACACCGCGCGTGGTGGTCAGCGAAAATCTATCGACCTCCACCCGGTCGATTCAAGTCT
>JBFFMI010000059.1:0-13689 GCA_041554155.1 Anaerolineales bacterium | reverse complement strand
ACTTCCTGCATGCGCTCGGTCCCTTTATCCTCTTTCAGGATCTGTGATCGCAGCAGGATAGCATAGAGTAAACCTATGACCGCAATTACCAGGACTGCCCAGATTGCGTTGCGCTCAAATACCGTTAGACCTTGCATGGTTAGCATAGGTACGTAATCCTCCTTCAAGTGTGGCGGATGGGAACCGGGATTTTACTGTCGGCTCGAATTTCAGTCAAGCTGACTTATTGGATGAAATGGAAAAGATTGTCGGAAGAAATTGTGTATTGACTTGAGCAAGTCATTTTTGTATAGTGTTCAGCAGGTCTGCCCGTTCCCTCGCTCATCCGGAAGTGAAGCACGTGCCGCTAGATCGCCAGGCTGCAGTGCTTTTTCTTCGTATTAGGATAGTTGGATACCTTGATCGGCTTCGAAGACCACAATCTCTCGATGATGAAGAGATGGGTTTCGTTGTGACCAAGACGAATGGGATGGTGACTGGAATATGGTAGACGTAGCGATAGAAAGAAGCTAAGCTGTTTATGGAGCTAGGATATTGGTAAAGAAATCGAAGGCGAACCACAAGGATCATCCAACTTTGCCTGGCCTGGGATTGAAGGATCGATTTGATGATGAAATCCAGGAAGAAGTGATCGCGGCAGAGCAGGAAAATCCTGCAATTGATCAACTTATAGAAATAGGGAAAGACCGGGGTTATGTCACAATTGATGACATCCTCACGGTTTTTCCTGAAGTCGAACGCGATATTGATCAGTTAGAAGATGCTTATGCCGCGCTGCTCGCTGCTGGTTTGAACGTGTTGGAAGAAGGCGATGAAGAGGAGACAGATGAAAGTGCCCCTGATGCTGCCGCCAGCGACAATGAACCCATCAATGAACAATACCTCTCCGCTGTAGATGCCGATGACACCGTGGGGCTTTACCTCAAGGAAGTTGGTCGCGTCCCCCTGCTTACAGCACAGGAGGAAGTGGATCTGGCCAAGCGGATTGAGCGAGGCAGGGAGGCGCGTGAAGCCCTAGCAAGAGTCAGCGTCAGTCTGAAGAAAAGATCCGAGCTACAGCACTCGATTGAGGATGGTTGGGCTGCGCGTGAACATCTGATAACGGCCAATTCGCGCCTGGTCATCAGTGTCGCAAAGAAATATATGGGACGGGGGGTACCTTTTCTAGATCTTATCCAGGAAGGGAATATCGGCCTCATCCGTGCTGCCAAGAAATTTGACTATCGCAGGGGGCATAAATTTTCAACCTATGCAACATGGTGGATCCGCCAGGCAGTCACGCGGGCAATTGCAGATCAGGGGCGTACGATCCGGGTGCCTGTGCATATGGGCGATCAGATCAATAAAATGCTCCGGATCTCGCATCAGCTAACGCAGAATCTGGGTCGCAGTCCATCAACCGAGGAACTGGCTGAGGCTTTGGATGTCACTCCGAAAAAAGTTGAGAACATGATCCAGGTTGCACGACGGCCACTTTCTTTGGAGACACCAACCGACGAGGAAGAAGACTCCATGCTGGGGGATTTTATCCAGGATGAGGATTCACCTGCACCTGTTGAGTTGGTCACGCAATCCCTGCTGCGCCAGGATCTACAGGATGTACTGAGTGTGCTTCCTCCACGTGAAGTACGCATTTTACAACTGCGCTACGGTTTGCTGGATGGGCAGAGCTACACACTCGAAGAGGTCGGCAAGAAGATGGGCGTTACCCGGGAACGCGTTCGGCAGATTGAGGCGCAAGCTCTAACTCGACTACGGCATCCGAGCCATCGGCGCACGCTGGTTGATTACCTGACTGAGTAGCACGATTATTTATAATAAAAGCCCCTTCCGTCTGGTTGGGGCTTTTTTGATTCATCAGCGGTGTTCAAAGATGAGCATTGCCTCAGAGCCATAGATGTCGGTGGGAAATTCGTCCTTGAGCGCATAGAGTTGCTCGAATTCGGCGCTGCGTAGGAGCGTGCGTCGTCCATATACCTCTAGCATGATCACATAATCTGGTTCCAGATCCAGGATGAGTCTTGAGGGGATCGCATAGTTGATGACGTAGCTGTCTTCAGGAAGCGGGAAATACTCGGTCGTCTGAGGGGAGATTAATCCGACAAGATCCAAGATCGCTGACTGGCTGAGATAGCCTACGACGCCAATATCCCCTGACGCAATAAGCGCTTCTTGATCAACGGGAGGGTCAAAACTCTCAATTGCCTGGGTGTAAAGTAGCTCCAGCTTGATGTATGCCATCTCCGGTGCAGGCCTTGCCGGTCCATGATCTAGCTTGATAGACCAGGCGTTGAGTGTAAGTAACAGCAATACACCTGAAGACACAGATAGTAACCAGCGCTTACCAAACTGGCGCGTCATCCCTTCGAGACCGATGCTGATACCCAGAAAATAGAGCGGTAAAGGGGGTACCAGGTACCATCGGAAGATGAGCGGGTTGGCGAGGCTGAAGGTAATGAAGTAGGTAAGTGGGTAGATCGCCAGAGGCCATACAGACGCGTCTTTGCGGAGAGCTTGACGCCAGCCAAGCACGCAGAGGGCAGGGAAAAGAAGCAACCCGAGGGCAATGTAATATCGACCGAATATGAGATTTCCCTGAAAGGGTGTGGCGAAATGCTGGAGCAGACGGATCAAGGCGGCATCTGTGGGAAGGTTGTACGCGAGGCTTTTTGCCGTAACCGATTGCGGTATGGGGGAACCGTAAAATCGATAAGCGATGAGCGACCAAAAAGCGAGGGGAACGCTAAAACCAAGGATTTCTTTCCATTGTATGCGTGGGAATCCAGCCCGGAACGAAGATATCAACCGGGCGAGAAGGAGCGGCAGAATGGCAATCAGGCTGTCTGGGCGAGCAAGCAAACTGAAAGCTGCCAGTAAGGCGCTGATGGCTGGCCGGCGGGTTGAATACATGTACAATGAACCCATCAAAAGAAGGATGTTTAGGCTGGTCTCCATTCCCCCGATTGCAAAGGTGACGGACATAGGGGAAAGCGCCCAAAGCAGGCCCGTTAGGTATCCAGCTTTGGGATATCCCCATTGCTTCGCCAGCCTGAGCAGGAGCCAGCAGGTAATGCCATCGGCGATCGCATTTATCGCAAGCGCAATCCAGGGATAAGGTGCCTGACTTCCACCTGCGAAAAAGGCGCTGATCGAGAGAAGGATGGCGTAGAGGGGGGTTGTCGTCCCGAGAACGGGTTCGCCGGGGTTGTAAACCAGTCCAAAGCCGTTGAGTAAGTTCTGGCTGTAGCGAAACGTAATATATGCATCATCGATGGTACGGGGCCCGGGGATGAATCGAACGATGACGGCCAAAAGGATAATCAGGTATTCCGTTCGGAACCAGCGTGGTCGCCTCACGCTGGCATTATACAGATGCTAAACCTCACAGGAAAGCCCAACTTTCGACGCGCTGCCTTTCCCGCCTCTGTCATTGCTGTCTTACTGGTAGGGCTGCTGTGGAAGCTTGTGCTTCTAGGGCAGGAAGCCTTCCCTTTCAATGCCGATGAAGCGATTGTGGGACTCATGGGCAGGCATATCCTTGCTGGCGCTCGCCCGATCTTCTTTTACGGACAGGCGTATATGGGGGCGCTGGATGCATACCTGGTGGCCGGTGCATTTCGAATATTCGGGATCGAAGTTTTTACTATTCGTTTGGTTCAGATCTTTCTCTATCTTGCGATCGTCCTGACAACGATCTTGATTGCCTACGGGGTGCATCGAGATCGGGTTGCTGCCTTGCTGAGTGGTTTGTTGCTCGCAATACCAACCGTTAACTTCACCCTCTATACAACCGTCTCCCTTGGGGGTTATGGTGAAGCACTGCTTTTTGGTAATCTTCTCATCTTGCAGACGTTAAAACTTCGCGGAGCTACCCCCAAGTCTGGCCAATACTTGATTTGGGGATTGCTTGTGGGTGTAGGTTTTTGGTCGTTCGGTTTGACTTTGATCTACAGTATCCCCTGTGCCTTTCTTTTGATCAGAGGGCACATTAAGAGGAACTTCCAATTATCACAAACGCCTATCTTGCTCATCTTGATCGGCCTGCTCCTGGGTCTATCACCTGTGATCATCTGGATTGGCGCAAATGGTGTTGGTGAGCTGGTGGGGGAATTGTTCGGCTCCGCTCTTGCGGGAAGCTCACCAAATCAATGGTTGGCTGCGATCCTTGCGCATTTGAAGAACTTCTTGATATTCGGACCGACTGTGATCCTGGGATTTCGCCCACCCTGGTCAACCGAAGCGCTGTCATTGACCTTGCTCCCATTCGCCCTTGGATTTTGGTCTCTCGTTCTGTTTCATATGGTCTTCAGGAGGCGCTTAGGAAAATCGGCAGAGGGGATCTCTCTCCTGGGTTCGGTCTCCGTTTTGCTGATCATGGGATACATCCTGACTCCATTTGGCGCTGATCCATCCGGCCGGTACTTTCTTCCACTGATGATTCCGCTGGTGATTATGGCAGGAGAATTCGTGCAATTGCCGACGATTAAGATTCCAACCTTGATGCGGTGGATCCTGTTCCTCG
The DNA here is from genome assembly GCA_041554155.1 of Anaerolineales bacterium. Lineage (GTDB taxonomy): Bacteria > Chloroflexota > Anaerolineae > Anaerolineales > E44-bin32 > E44-bin32. The sequence goes on along the minus strand of JBFFMI010000059.1, from coordinate 9,167 downwards.
GGGTTTTTGCATTTCAAATACATGCCACCTGGCAGATGGCGACTGTGCAGCCACACCGCATAACAACACAGTTTGACGCCATAGCCAGGATCGACGATCGTGCGCTCGCTCCCCTGACTTCGTTCCTTGCCAGCCAGGGTGAAATTCGTGGATATACCAATTACTGGGTTGCCTATCCGTTGGCCTTTCTCTCCGAAGAGAAGATCATATATTATCCAGCGTTGCCATACCACGAGGATTTTCGATACACGCTACGGGATAATCGCTATGCACCTTACCAGGAGCTCGTCGAGAGTAGCCCTTCCGTGGCTCTCATTACGACCCATCACAGTGCTCTTGATAAAAACCTGCGTTCATCATTCGAAACTCTCGAACTCAGCTGGGATGAAAAGGTAATTGGGGATTTCAGGGTGTTTTTTAATCTATCCGAGCGAGTGGATCTTGCGTTCATAGGGGCATCCTGGTTGCCCACGCAGCCATAGGGCGATGGATAAAAAAATTGGGAAATACGAGTGGGTTATTACCTGGCACGAGCAATGCATGGCATTATGTTGGTTAATCAAGGAAATCCAATTTGACCTTTAAGCGTCTTGTGCTCATGTTCACGTTCTTGGCCATTTTCACAATGGCTGTCCGGATATCGATTGAGAGCGATACCTGGTGGCATTTGCGCGCCGGTGCACAAATCATAGAGCAACGAGCGCTGCTCACAGAAGATCCCTTCTCGCTCACCCGCAATCAAGAACCGTGGCGCTATCCAGGTTGGCTCGCTCAGATCACAATCTATGGTCTGTATGATTTAATGGGATTCGCCGGTCTAAACATCTTCACAGCTTTCATGGTAACCCTGGCTTTCATCTGGGTGTGGCGCTTTATCGAGGGACCGTTGCTCCTTCGGACCTCACTGATCCTGCTCGCAGCAATAACCTCCGGGATTTACTGGTCGGCCAGACCACAGATCATTTCATTCATGTTGAGTGGAGCTTTTATCTACCTGCTGGAACGGGAACGAACCGAAGTATCTGCGCCGTTATGGTCCTATCTGGTGATTATGGGGTTATGGGGGAACATCCATGGGGGTTTTGCGATTGGATTCTTGCTGCTGGCGGCTTACGCTGGTGGCGAGGTCCTGGAGCTAGTAACTGCGGCTTTCTCGAGTGGCACGAACCCGAAACAGATGGTCAGAGAGGGGTTTCCGAAACTAAAGCGCTATCTTCTTCTGGTCGCCGTATGCCTTGTTGGCCTTGCCTTAAACCCTCATGGCCCCAGCATGATCCTTTATCCCTTTAAGACCGTATCGATCGGCGTTTTGCGCCAATACATACAGGAATGGCAATCCCCTGACTTTCATAGCCTTGACGTTTTGCCATTTATGTTCTTGATTCTGGTGGCCTTCCTCGCGTTTGGTTTTCGAAAGAAGCGCGGGCATCCGACGGATTACTTGCTCGTGCTCGGCTTTATGGGCATGTCATTCTGGGCGGCCCGGAACATCGCCATATTTGCTCTGGCTTCGCTTATCCCAATCTCAAGGGCATTCGCGTCAAGCGATATTCAAGTACCCTGGCAAACCGAGAGTAAACCGCTTCCACCCGGGGTCCAAAAGATCTTGAACCTTATCCTCGCGGGATTGTTTCTCTTTGCAGCGGGGATAAAGATCGCAATTCCCTTGGATAACACACACAATCAGGCGATGGTGGAAACCAATTATCCATCAGAAGCGATCGAGGTTTTGCGCTCGAGTGTTTCGCCAGCGCCTATTTTCAATAGCTACAATTGGGGCGCCTACCTGATCTGGGAACTTTACCCAGCGTACCTGAGCTTTGTTGATGGCCGGACAGATCTCTTTGATGATGAAATTCTCGAACAATATCTAGCTGCATGGCGCGCCGATCCTGAATGGACTGATGTTTTTCATCGCTGGAAGATTAAAATTGTGTTCGTCGAATCCTCGGCTCCGATAGCAAAAGAACTTAATAATGCAGGCTGGCCGATTGTTTTTATGGACGATCAGGCTGTGATTTTCATCAAACCCGAGACCGATTAGGGGAGGCAATCCTTGGAGTTGCGATTTGGTGGTTGGATCCGTTGGCTACTTGCCCTGGTGCTGCTGATATTGTGCGGGTCCCTTGTATGGTCAAATTATCGTTTCTCGGAACAAGCGCCAGGCGGTAATGACTTCCTGGCGCGATGGACTGGCGCCCACCTATGGCTCACAGAAGGGATCAATCCCTATGATGAGCAAGTTAGCCTCACGGCACAGACGATGATCTATGGTCGCCCCGCCGATCCTTCCAGGGGCGAGGACGTAGCTCATTTCGTATATCCATTGCCAGCGATGCTATTCTTCGCACCCTTTGGATTGCTGCCCTTTACACTCGCTCGAGCTGTCTGGATGACGATCCTGGAAATTGCTCTGCCTCTCCTCGCAATTTTAGGGTTCAGGATTGCCCGATGGAAAGTGCCTTCAGCCACGATGGCGCTCTTGATATTCTTCGCCATATTCTGGTATCACGGGTTGCGGTCCGTGATCGTCGGGCAATTCGCCGTCATCGAAGCACTTTTAATAGCACTTGGGCTTTTAGCCATCCAGCGTGGGCAAGATGCGCCGGCTGGTGTCTTGCTCGGATTGACAATCTCAAAACCTCAAATGGCTTTCCTCATCCTTCCGTATATTTTCATTTGGGGCATTCGCAACCGGCGGCGAGAACTATTGCTCTGGCTGATGGGCACGCTGATCGGTTTATCGGTTGCCTCGGTTTTGATCCTTCCGGATTGGCCCGTGATGTGGCTGCGCCAGCTCATTTCCTATCCATCCTATACATCACTAGGATCTCCGGTTTCCATCGCGCTCACCAGCCTTTTCGAAAATAGCAGCGTGCTCACCTGGATCATCAGTGGTGCTCTCCTTGTCTATCTCTTGATCGAGTGGAGCGTTTCATTGACCGGGACAGAAGAACACTTCCAATGGACGGCTGCGCTGACCCTGGTGATCACAAATATGATCGCGCTCCGGACCGCAACCACGAATTATGTGGTCCTGTTGCCCGCACTCCTTTTAATCTTTCATGCATGGGCTCAACGTTGGGGCCGCCGAGGTCTGTATGCAATCTGGGCAGTCTGTCTTTCCCTGCTCGTCGGATTGTGGAGCCTGTTTCTTCTCACCGTAGATGGCAACATCGAAGCCCCGATTATGTATATCCCGCTGCCCGTATTTACCTTGATTGGATTGTTATGGTCACGTTGGTGGATCCTGAGGACTTCCCGCCAGGTCCGAAATCCATAAATGAGAGCTGCCTGGAAATTGCATAACCCATGGATGTAAAGACAAATAGCTTACAGAGCAGGATCGGTAATGCCCTATCGGATCTCGCCGATCGATTTCCCTTCAGTGTTTGGGTTCTGATCCTCACGCTGATTGCAATCACTTTGCGATTACTCATGCTCTTAAACCGCTCCATCTGGTATGACGAGGCCTTCTCCATTCTATTTTCGAGAGAAGGCCCAACTGCCATGTTAATGGGTACCCTTACGCCGGTGGATGGCGTGGCTGCAGATGTTCATCCCTTGCTCTACTACAGTTTGCTATGGGGCTGGATGAAGCTTTTCGGCCAGAGCATTGTGGCCGTACGCATGCTTTCCGTTGCGTTTGGTGCACTATTGCTGATCGCATTTGTTTTGCTGGCGCGCAGGCTCTTCAACAAGCCAGTTGCGATCATGGCGGGTTTGCTTTATGCAGTCTCCCCCTTTCAGGTGCACTATGCGTTGGAAGCGCGTATGTATGTATTACTGGCGCTTCTTGCAACGCTGGCCAGCCTTTCCCTGTATATTGCAGTTACTGAAAATGCTCGTGTTGCAGTTCTCTGGTTTGGTTTTTTCTCTGCGCTTGCACTGTATAGTCATATTTTGGCAGTCTTCTTCCTTGGCCCACTTGCTTTGGTAATCTACCTGCAAAACCGCTCTCGATCAGCTTTGCTCCGGATCGCTCAGGGTTCACTGGTCGCGCTGCTTTTATACACACCCTGGTTGTTAAGGCTACCTGCACAGATTTCAAAAGTGCAGCAGTCCTACTGGATCCCACGCCCGGGTCCCGGCTCCTTGCTGCAAACGCTGCTTGCATTCACTAGCGATCTACCGATCGATCAAGCGCTATTGCCAATCGTGCTTGCTGCCAGTCTCCTGATCTTTGTGTTCCTCGTCGTGGAATACCGGCATGTTAGAAAGAGTGGCGCAGACTCACGTCAGTTTCGACTGGTGGTCGCTCTCACCCTGCTCCCCCTTGTGCTCCTATTTGGGATCTCCCAATTTCGTCCCATTTACATCGTACGGGGACTGCTCCCATCCGGGGTTTTCTTCCTTATGCTTGTCTCCTGGTTCCTGTATCACGGCCGATCGCGCGCAGTAGGGACCCTCTGCGTTTGTCTGATAATTACCTTCGGTGCGGGAATGTATTCACTGAATACCTATAATGGTTTTCCCTATGGGCCCTTTCGATCGATGAATGCTGCACTACGCGAGGTGATCGATAATAAATCTGTTATCTTGCACTCGAATAAGATCAGCATGCTACCAGCCTATTACGATGACCCTACTTTGCCCCATCGCTACCTGCAGGATCCACCTGGATCAGGAAGCGACACGTTGGCCCGGCCCACGCAGGAGGTACTCAAGCTCCTTGCGGAACACAATCCGCAGTCTGCGGTAAAAGATGCCGTTGATGTCTATCTGGTGGTTTTTCGGCAGGAGATCGACGACTACGAGCGCCTGGGCTATCAGAAGCATCCCACCATCGCAGCGCTGGAAGAGAAATATCGGATTCGCGAGATCAATTCCTGGGATGACTTATTCGTGTATGCCATGGAGCTGGATGAGTGAGCTCATGACGCGCAAACATGGATGGATCCTTCTGGCCCTGGGTTTTCTAAGTGCAATCATCGCGGCAAAAGGTATAGAGAGCCCGGGATACATGGATGCTGATTACTATTACTCGATGGGTTTGCAGTGGGCGGCGGGTAGGGGGGGTGAAGAACCCTTCATCTGGAATTATTTGAATGATCCGGTTTCAATTCCAACAACTTCACATGGCTACTGGTCTCCTCTGACGGCCATGCTGGCCGGCCTGGCGATGCGGCTCTTCGGTGATGGATTCGCTTCTGCCCAGATTCCTTTCATCCTGGCAACGGCATTGTTACCCTTCCTGGTCTGGCGTCTGGCGCTGGCGATGGGACAGACATCTGGGTCAGCTGCGATGGCTGGATTTCTCGCCCTGGGTCCAGGTTTCTACCTACCTTTCTTCGTGACTTCCGACGCCTTTAGCGTGTATGCCATTCTTGGTGTGGTTTTGATGTTAACGCTGAAGCAAGTATCCACGAAAAAATCTTCAGTCCTATGGTTGATCGCCGGCTTTACCTGCGGTTTCGCCCACTTGAGCCGTGCAGATGGCTTCCTGCTCCTGGTCATTCCGATCTGGTACATGATCTCTGACCGGGAGAGAGTGGGCAAGCGATTGGCAGGGGTGATCCTTGGATATCTTCTCGTCATGTTTCCATGGTTTCTGCGCAATACGTTCCTGCTTAATTCGATGCTCCCCTCCGGATCGACCCGGACGCTTTGGCTTTTGTCGTATGATGAGATTTTCCAATTTCCTGTTAGCGGATTGACCTTTGAACGTTGGTCACAGGCGGGCTTAGGAGAGATCCTCGCTCACCGATGGTCAGCGCTTATGGTTATCCTGCAGCGTATCGCTGGCGAAAACGGACTGGTATTCCTTGGCCCATTCATGCTCATTGGCGTCCTAAGGAGTTGGAAGCAGGTGATTGTACGGTGCAGCATCGCTTTTGGGGCGGCGCTGATCATCGTTATGGTCTTGATCTTCCCCTTTGTCGGCGCTCGCGGGGGTTGGTTTCATTCCAGTGCTGCTCTCATGCCGCTACTTTGGGTCATGGTACCTGTCGGATTGGAGCAAAGCGTGGCGTGGGTTGGTCAGCGCCGGGGGTGGGATATCCCCAGGGCGAGTACGGTATTCCGCACGGCTGCGGTGATCTTAGCGCTGGTTCTCACCTGGGGCTTATATATTTTTCGGGTCTACGGGTTAGGCGCTGGTGGTGAGCCATGGGATGCGCCCGCAGCTCGCTATGAAGATGTTCACCGAATAATCCTTGCGCGAGATCCTTCACCGGAGGTGATCGCCATCAATAACCCTCCCGGTTTCTATCACGCCACCGGTGTTCACACTGTTGTTTTGCCGAATGGTGGCCTGAACGCATTAGAAGAGGTTGTGGAGCGATATGCTGTCTCTTGGATCGTCCTCGATCGAAATCACCCATCTGGCTATGGAGGTCTTTACCGCCAGACGGATTCGCTCGATGGGTTGACCTATGAGACCACTGTTGAGAGCCATGGCGCAAGTTTTATCCTTTATCGCGTGAACGGAAATCAGCCCTGATGTTTGATAATTTTCGCCTTTCACCCAGGGTTAGGTACACCATTGTGCTCCTTATAGTAGCCAGTTCAGCGATGCTGTACCTGTGGCGCAGTCAAAGCATACAGGGATTAGGATTTCCGCTGGATGATGCCTGGATCCATCAGACTTATGCCAGAAATCTTGCGTCGACAGGAGAGTGGGCCTTCATTCCAGGTGAAACAAGCACGGGTTCAACATCTCCATTGTGGACCCTCCTGTTAGCCACAGGCAATCTTCTCTCCCTGCCACCACTCAATTATAGTTATGGCTTAGGTTTGCTCATCCTGTTAGCAACCGCCTGGTTGGCCGGTAATAGTCTAGAAATCACTCGGCCTCTCCCCTGGCTTGGGTTAGTAACCCTGATTCTTTTCGAATGGCATTTGGTTTGGGCAGCTTTGTCCGGTATGGAGACTTTGCTCCTGGCTCTGCATATTGTGGTTATCCTGCGATCGCTGAAGAAGGATTGGCATCCTGTCCTGATCGGATGCATTGCAGGCGCAGGGGTATGGGTTCGGCCAGACGCGCTCCTGGCTTTGCTCCCCATTGCCTGGGTCATTGCAGTCCGGCATACATCGGTACGCTCGAGTGCAAATGACGTGCTAAGGATTGGCCTTGGTTTCGCCTTATTTACCTTCCCCTACGTGCTGATGAACTATCGTTTCGGTGGGGAGTGGTGGCCCAGTACTTTCTATGCCAAGCAGGTCGAGTATGCTGTGACACGTGAGGCCCATTTGCTCAGCAGGTTGTATAAGATGGGCTTTGCTCCCCTGATCGGCAGTGGCATTCTCCTGCTTCCGGGGATCTTTATCTACATAGCGCATAGCGTTCGCTCAAGGGCATGGAGTAGACTGGCAGGCATCGTTTGGATCATGGCCTTCATCTCAGCGTACGCCGTGCGCCTACCCGTTGATTATCAACATGGGCGCTATATGATCCCGGTGATCCCGGCACTTTTCTTGCTAGGATATCGTGGGCTCTTGATCGTCCTGAGGCAATCCTCTGAGTCGGTCAGCCAGCGAATTCTTATCAGGGTGTGGCTGATAGGTCTGGCATTGATCACATTTCTGTTCTGGCTCAGAGGTGCAGAAGCCTATGCCACGGATGTGGCGGTAATCGAAAGCGAAATGGTTGCTGCCGCTGAATGGATTGCGACGAATACCGAACCACAGGACATCATCGCAGCTCATGACATCGGGGCGTTGGGTTACTTCAGTGACCGAGAGATTCTTGATCTGGCTGGTTTGATCTCTCCGGAGGTGATCCCGATCATCCGTGATGAAGCAGGCCTTGCGGTTTTTCTGGATGATCAAGGTGCAAACTATCTGATGACATTTCCCGCTTGGTACCCCGGCTTGACCAGGGACCGAACGGTCGTTTTTTCAACGCAAGGTAGGATCAGTCCCTCGCTAGGTGGGGAAAATATGACGATCTACCGCTGGCCGTAAAGCAGGTTTGCCCCGGGGTTTTACTGTGTGCTATACTCCCCGCGGCTCAGGAGGGCATGGAGCGTATGGATAAATTTGGTGTTGTGATTGTGGACGACCATCCATTATTCCGAGAGGGCGTGCGCAGCGTAATTGATTCTGAAGAGGACCTGGACGTGCTTGCTGAAGGTACAAGTGGGGATCAAGCCCTTCAGCTCGTTCGCGAGTTACGCCCGCGTGTAGCGCTGATCGATGTAAACCTTCCGAATATGAACGGAATGCAGGTGACACGCCAGATCGGTGCAGAGCGACTGGACACCTCCGTTGTACTACTGACGGCCTATGATGATGTTGAACAAGTGCTGCACGCATTCAGTGCCGGTGCTGCGGCTTACTGTTCTAAGGACGTAGAGGCAGGGAAGTTGGTAGACGTTGTACGCCAGGTTGCCCGGGGTTTCTTTGTCGTGGGAGATCAAGTATTCGACAAGGAAGGTTTGGAGGACTGGCTTTCCAGGGGTGTCGAAACCGTGCGCCGGCCCCATTTAGAGGGCGATGTCGAAGCATTTACCCCACTTTCTCCGCGGGAGATGGAGATCCTCCAGTATGTGACCCGTGGTATGAGCAACAAAGAGATTGCATCGAAACTTGGCATTAGCCATCAGACCGTGAAAAATCACATGACCGCAATCCTGCACAAATTGGATGTGGAGGATCGAACACAGGCTGCGGTTTATGCCTTGAGGCACGGCTGGGTCCGATTGCAAGATACCCGCAAATAGGACCGGAGGTGGTATGAGCGAGAATGAAGCTGCCGCTGAGCTTAGCCCCCTCGAAAAATTCATCGAGGACTCTCAATCACGCCTGGAAAAGACGCAGCGAGAACTCCAGGAAATTGGGATGCTTGTCGAGCAAAGCCAGGGCGAGATTGAAAAGCTAGCAGCGCGAAATACCGAAGTCACTGCGCGCTTGCACCAGATGCAAGCGCATTTCGATACTGTACCCCGTGAAGATATTCGAGAAAATTATGAATCGGCGCTAGATGCCCAACAGCGCTTGTTCACGATGCGTGGTCAATTGGAGAAGCTGGAGAGCGATCACAAACACCTCCTGGGGACCTCCGAGTACATTGATCGAGCGATGGACTTACTGGGCGCCAATCCAGACATTGTTGTCGAGGAAGAGACAAGCCAGGGGAAGGGTGATGTGATGGGCAAGATCATTCAAGCGCAAGAAGAAGAGCGCAGGAAGATCTCCCGCCAGATCCACGATGGCCCAGCACAGGT
>JBFFMI010000058.1:0-13758 GCA_041554155.1 Anaerolineales bacterium | reverse complement strand
TCAAGGTTGATGACATCGATCTTTTTGGGAGAGTAGCGCAGGATTTCATCCGTCGCTGCGTTTACACGTAAGCCTGGTTGGCCGGGGGCAATAAGCACCGGGTAGTCATCCGTCAGCCGATCCACGGCACGGGTACCCAGGCCCGGCACCATGCGTATCAATCCATCCTGTCTCTGAATGCGGCTCGACCAGCGGTAATCATTATGGCTGAAAGCCACGCCGGCGAAGGAGGGTAGGTAGTAATGACCGACCTGATTGCCTACAACCTCCTGTATCATAATTCCCATTTCTTCATGCAGATCGACGAGCCCATGCTCGATGCGGTACTCGATCGGATCTGGACCGAAGAGGGATGCAAACCCCTCGTTTATCGCGTCGATCAAAGCCGCCAGGCGCTCTTCCTTGGTTCCTTTGTTTGCGATGAAAAGGCTCTTGTACTTGCCTGCAAACGCAGCCCCGGTTTGATCCTCAAGCAGACTGGATGACCGCACGATCAGGGGGACATCACCGAAATCGTCCAAGGCGATCGAAAGGCCTTTAACAATCTCCGGTGGCAACGGCGATGATTTAAATAGCTGCATGATATAGGGGTATTCCTGGCGAACCTGATTGAGATCGCGATACTTCTGCTCAATGATGTCTTCGAGATCGTTGTAACTCATAAAATAGAAGACGCTGTCAGAAGTGAGGTACCAGGTTTTCGGTGTTTTTACGCTGCTCAGCAGGGGGTCATCGGCGCCAGCGGTTTGCAGAATTTGATCCGCCAGAAAGAGCCCTGAGCTCTTACCACCCAGTTTCCCATGACTGCCAAGCGGAAAAAGAATCTGGTGGATGAATCTGCTGAAATCATCGATTTTGATGAATTGTTTAGCGATCTGCAAAAACGATGGCTGGTCACTGAGAATGCGTCGGATGAGTGCGATCCGAAACCATTTCTCGCGTGTGGCTGTTAAACTGACGCCTTGTGCAGAGAGAAGATGATAGCGCTCAATGGCGGCGCTGATCTCTGCCAGCGAAGAACCGGGGTTGACCAGGACATCCATAAAGAATCGCAGGCGATCTTCACGGCTCCACTTCTGGATATTATCCAGGATCTCATCCCGTGATAAGTGCTGGCTGGCAATGGCAAAAACTTCGTCGGTGATTTCGGGTAATTCATTTGCTCCTGCGCCTGCATAAGGCCGGTTTTCATCCAGTTGGCTTTCTTCGCGGTGCATTGAGGCGGAGCGTTCCAACAACCTCGCCGCCTCATCAATTCCCTGGATCCCCAGATGGTGAATCATCTTGCGTGATAAGCGCATGAGCAATTCTGGATCCGTTCGTTTGAGCAGGTCGATGATGATGCTCCACCCCCCCTCATCCGTCGCCATCTGTTCCTGGAAGACTCCCTTGAGTTGCTCTTGCAGGATGAAGAAACCAAGCTGCTCAGCAATCGTGTTGATGAGGCGGCGCTCTTCTTTCAGGAATGGACCTTCATCCGAGCTTGGCCGTTCCTCGCTGTAGTAAACATTGATCGAACCGAGTACTTCATCCTGCACGATGATATTGGCGCTTTGCACCCAGGGAGATGCTTGAAAACCGGGGGATTGGTAGCGCTCGTCCTGGTAGATAACCTCGGCGTGACATACCTCTGGATATTGCCAGCCAGGTGGAATAATGTGGATAATCCCTTCACAAATTTCCTTGATGGTGATACCACGGGTTTTCAATAATTCCTGCAGCTCGTAGAGACAATTAAGCTCTTTTGCACGTTCCCGCAGATCGTGAAGTATGTTGTCTAGTGGCTTTGTAGGATCAGACATTTGCGCGCTTTCCTGGTTTAAGGATCACACCGCGACTGGTGCGTCCGTCGACTTTAATACGTATCGGTGACTTCAGCTGGAGATGCCGCAGAAATCGGGTCTCGTTTTGTGCTGCTTGATTGTCTAACCACGCCCAATCCACTTTATACGTTGATTTTAAAGAGAGATTGAAGTACTTCACACCCAGGGTGATGATGTTATGAAAGTAGTGTGAGCCCTGGCTGAGTTCGACGCGCGCCTTCTCACTGGTTGCTTCTACGACAGCTTTGGCCATGGCAATTTTCCCCCAATTGATTGGAATGCCGAGCCAGTTGTCGGTTGTCCCTAACCGACCGAGCACAATGAGCAAGTAGGGCCGTTCGGCTTCAAGTAAGAGATGGTTCATCTGCTCAAGTTCAGGCACGATCTCCAGGGTGTGTTTGAGCTCAAATTGATCGGGCCTGGTGTAAACGATGTCGGTGATCGTTTCGTCAATGCCATTGCCAAGGCTATGTTCGCAAGCAACCAGCACGTCCTTGCCGCTCATCTCACTTACGTCAACGCTGATTTCCGACCCCAGTGCTTCCATCGAACGAACCTGTACGAAGGCCAGGTGATGCGGGTTGAAGGTCATGGCCAGTTCGATCTCTACCGGGCCGCTCAACTCGCCCTGGCAAACCCTTAAGAGGTCTTTAACCATCGAGTTGAAGGGAATTTGCTCGAGTTCAAGCAGCGGGGCGAAGGTGATCGCGCGTGGCCCATCGAAGCCGGTACCGATGGATAATCTTCCGGAGAGGGCACTGTAGGTTGAAGCCAGGTAGCGCAAGCTGCCATCCCGGTCGGCCGTCGTCAGGTTTTCAAGTACAAGGTACTCGGTTTCGCGGATGGGGTCATAGGTTGTCATCTCGCCCATATTGACGGCCCAATATTCAATCTGTGTATCTTTCAGTAATTGTTCCACTGAACCGAAAGGGGGCTGAACTTTGGGATGGGCCGGTGAGTAGGACCAGCATCTGCCACCTTCGACGATTGTCTTGCCCAAGCCCAACGCCAGGTTGACAACACCATCCTCGGGCTGAGCGGGGTTCATCGGGTAGTGATTAAGCGATCGGGCGACACCGGATAGCTCGGGATAGAAACGATTGTGGAAGCGGGTACCGGCCAATTCCTGGATGATGACGGCCATGTGCTCTTCATCATCGCGATGGCGGGTGGCTCTGCGGTAGTCTTTCGCAGCACGAAAATAGGTAGATGCGTAGACAAACTTGATCGCTTCTATTAATCGGCGGAAGCGTTGATCGATATCGCGGCTGTTGTTCGGGAGCATCTTGGTGCCATAGACGCCGGCAAAAGGTTCGTGGCGGGCGTCCTCCAACAAGCTGGAAGAACGGATTGCAAGTGGAGTCCGGGTTTGATTGATCAAAGCACGCAGATCCCCAAGGGCTTCAAAGGGCATCTCGGCGCGTTGAAAAGCCCTGGCAATGTCTTCATCAGAATGGTCGGAAAAGGCGAAATCATACAGGTCATTCTCCTGCATGAAAGCCTCGAACAAGCCAGTGCACATAACTGCAAGCGGCGGTATATCAATCCTGATCTCTGGATAACGGTTGGGGTAAAGTTCTTTGAAGAGCGCCTCACGTACCTGGGCTAATCCGTGTGCCTTGCCGCCAATCTCTCCCCGGCCGATGCGAGTCAGCGGTGTTTTCGGATCAAGGAAGCTGCGCCCGAAGTCAACGAAGGGGTTATCAGCAGTGGACATCGAGTTTCCCGGCTGAACTAGATCCAGCCACGCTCATGACAGGCTTTGGAAACGCGGGTTACGGCAATCTGATAGGCGGCGTCGCGTAGATCAAGTTTGCGGTCCGTCGCAAAATCACGAATTGCCAGGTAGGCGTCCGTCATATGGACGTCAAGCTTGCCAAATACCTCATCCCGTCGCCAGTAATAATTCATGTTGCCCTGTACTTGTTCGAAGTAATTGCTCACAAAGCCTCCGGCATTTGCCAACAAGTCGGGGAGCACGTAAATTTCCTTCTCGGTAAGTAATGGATCAGCATCCAGCGTTGTTGCTCCATTCGCACCCTCAGCAAGGATTTTCACGCCGGCATGCATGCGGCCAATGGTCTCCGCCGTGATCTGATTCTCGATGGCTGCTGGCACGAGGATATCGACTTCCTGCTCTATCCAGCTTTCACCTGGCAAGCGTTCATAGCCCAGTGCAACAGCCCGCTCCTTATCAATTTCTCCGAATGGATTGGTGATCGCCCGTAATTCCTCCAGATCGATTCCGTCCCCTTTGAAGTAGGCATAGGTTGTGCGATCCGCCTGATCCCAGCAGGAGACGCAGGTCACGGTGCCGCCCATGCGTTGATAAAGTTCGACTGCATTCTGAGCGACATTGCCGAAGCCCTGGAAACTGGCCGTGGTCCGCTCCGGTTCAAGCTTTAGATCCTTCAAGGCTTCGCGCACAGTGATCATCAATCCGTAGCCACCAGCTTCCTTGCGGCCCAGAGAGCCGCCCAGTGAGACTGGCTTGCCCGTGATAAACCCGGGCTTCTTATCACCACGGATGCGTTCGTATTCGTCGAGCATCCAGAGCATGTGACGCGAATCGGTCATGAGGTCGGGTGCGGGGATATCCCATTCTGGGCCGACATTGCTAATGACCTGGCCCACCCAGCCGCGGCAAACGCGTTCCTGCTCATAAAGGCTCAAGTCGTGAGGGTCGCAGGCGACGCCACCCATGCTGCCGCCCAAGGGGAGATCAACCACCGCTGTTTTCCAGGTCATTAACATCGCCAGGGCGCGAATGGAATCCAAACCTTCAATCGGGTGAAAGCGAATGCCCCCTGTGCAGGGTCCACGTGCATCATTGTGTTGAATGCGCGAGCCTCGGAAGTTCCGGATGCTGCCATCATCCATGCGGAGGGGGATGCTGAAATTAAACTCTCGCAGCGGTGATCGCAGGAGCACTCGAGCAGCGTGATCCAGATCCAGTGCATCGGCAACACGATCAAACTGTTCCTGTGTATCTTCGAAGAGGTTATAGGATTTCTGAGTCACGATGGTTTCTTCCCTTCTTCATCTTCAGGTAGAGCGAGCATGTAGCCTACGCCTTGAATATTCTTGATCATTTTCGGGTCGGATGGGTTGCGTTCGAGTTTCTTTCGCAAATAGTGGATGTAAGAACGCAGATAGTCAATATCATTGCGATATTCGGGACCCCAGACTCGCGTAAGCAATTGCTCATGTGTGAGCACCTGGTTGGGGTGGCAGGCAAGCTGATAGAGTAAGTTATATTCGGTTGCTGTGAGGTGGGTGTCTTGTCCAGCTACGGAAACCTGCCTGCGTGGAAGATCGATGAGCACGTCACCGCACACAACCAGCGCCTCGACCGGCGTTGGGAGATGCTGCTCCGCGCGTTTGAGCACCGCACGGACACGTGCTAATAATTCCTTTGAGCTAAATGGTTTTGTAATATAGTCGTCTGCGCCGGCTTCGAAACCGGTGAGCATATCGGTCTCCATCACCTTCGCTGTTAACATAATGATAGGAATCTCGGAGAATTCACGAACACGCCGGCAAACCTGGTAGCCATCCAGTTCATCCATCAAGATGTCGAGTACGACCAGATCGGGTTGTTCGACTGCAATTGCCTCGATCGCCTGCACCCCGTTCGAACGAACGATAACATCATAACCAACTGCGCTGAGGACCTCACGCACGAGCCGGATGATACGGGGATCGTCATCGACGATGAGGATGCGTTGCTCTGTTGCCGTTGGCTTCATCCGATCGCCTCAATATGTTGATAGGGGAGGGAGAAGTAGATCGATGTGCCCTGCTCGATTTGACTCTCGACCCAGATACGACCACCATGCGCCTCAATGATCGCCCGGGCGATGGGTAAACCCAGGCCAGTACCCGCAATCTGCAAGGTCGATAGAGAGCGAACCCGGTGAAATTTTTCGAACAAGGGGATCAAGTTCTCGGCTGAAATCCCGAGGCCTTGATCGGCGATCCCGACCACAGCGTCCTCGGCTCTTGCATCGCCTTTGATTACGATAAGCCCACCTTCTGGCGAGTATTTCACTGCGTTGTCGAGGATATTGCGAAAGACCTGTTTAATCCAACGCTGGTCGGCTTGAATGAGAGGGAAGTCAGCGGGGAAATCGACGACCAGTCGGTGAAGATCTGATCGATACTGCACTTCGGTTGCAACTTCATCCGCAAGCTCAGGTAGATCAAGTGCCTGGAAGGTTAGATTGAGCTCATCCACCTGAATTAACGATGAATCGAGGATGTCTGTGATCATGCCCTCCATCTCGTTACAGGCTTCTTCAATCAAGTTGAGGAATTCAACCCGTTTATTTTCAGACCAGTCGACGTCTTCTAGCAGTAAGGCCGTCGTGTAGCCTTTAATCGTGGCAAGCGGCATGCGCAATTCATGGGAGAGCGAGGCGGTTAGCTCGGAGCGCATGCGTTCGGCTTGTTGCGCAGCCCGGGTCGCATCGGCATGCGCTTCCAGCCGGGCTCGATCGATCGCAAGGGCAACCAGATCGGCGATGGTCTGGATGAAGGGAAGTGTACTTGTGCTGAAAGATTGCTGTGGATCGAGCGATTCGAGTACCAGTACACCGAAGCGCTGGTTGCCTGCGTTGATCGGTGCTGCGACAGCGGCGTAAGGCAGCGTGTCTCGACCGATAGCTCGCAGCATAACCTCCCGATTGAATTGGCGCATATCAGCCATTGCCTGTGAGACAGCTTCTGGCGAACCCAGTAAGAGGGCCACACCTTCGTCATACGCTTTCCCGGTGATCGATTCGCCTGCGCGCAATCCGATTTCCTTAAGGGTGGACAAATCATAACCAATCGCGGCTACGGGTTTGAATACACCGCCAGGTTGATCCCAGAGCATGATCGCACCGATATCCGCCTGATCTACGACCTGGACGATGGTGCGCATGACGCCATCGAGCAATTCCGGCAGCTCCAATGGGGCTACCAACGTTTTCGCGATCGCTGTCAGGACAGCGAGTTCACCATCCGTTCGGGGGAGTTCACACACTTAGTACGATAACACAGACCGTGCTTGGATCAAACAAGCTATATGTCCCTGTGTGGTTGGAAGGAGGTCACTGGTTGTACAGGCACCTTATTCGATCGAGATGCACGCCGGCATGAAGTGCCGGTGGCAGGTAAAACGTTCTGGCACGGAGACTGCAACATAGATCGTTGCTCGATATCATGCATCAAAGAGTTTGGGAGTACGAGGTATATGTATATAGAATCGAAAACCAATCCTGAAGTGAAATTGATTACGGATGTTGAACCCAAGCGCATCCTGATCGTCGAAGATGATCATTCCATCGTTGATGTATTACTCAATCTGTTTGAATTAGTTCTGGGCCAGCAGGAGATTCAGGTTGCACGAGATGGCTGTGCCGGGGTTGAGAAGGCGTTCGAGTTTGAGCCTGAACTGATCTTGATGGACCTCAACCTGCCCAAATTAAATGGATGGGACGCAACCCGCTGGCTGAAGAGCCATCCAAATTTCGCTCGCGTACCTATTCTGGCGATGACTGCGCATACGATGCTTGGCGACCGCGAACGAGCGATCGAAGCGGGCTGTAACGATTATTACGCAAAACCGATCGAAGTTGACGAATTTATCCATTTCATGCGACCATATCTGTCAGTCCAAGAATCTTAGAACTGACAGGGAAGTTGTATGCGAGCAATCAGAACCTGGTGGGAGATATTCAAAGCTGTTGGCAATGGAATGCGGGCGGGTCGTCAAACGGATAGGATATTCCGCTACTTTACGATCAAAGCGCTGAGAGATCTTGGAATGTTTGATTATCTCAAGGAACCAAGAACCTTTCCTGAGATTCTATCCAGATTTGATTTTCAAGATAGCCAATACGTCAACGAGCTTTTCAGTCTCCTGGTACATGATAAGGAAGCTGCAATTATCGTTAAGAGCGAGAAGTATCTGATAAATAAGGACTTCAACTTTCCAGATTTCAAGGAGATATTGGAAGGAACCGATCCACGCTATCACATCATGTCCGATATGGCAGAGGTCATGTCGAAAAATATCAAAGAACGTATGAAGGAAGAGAAATTGGGGCTTCAGCAAGTGTTTGAGAGAGATAACTATGAACTTGTAAATATGTTCAACCATCTGCTGGGAGAAGGCCCCTACTCGGCGATTCGCTCTGGATGCTTTGCGTTTCTTACAAAAGAAGATCGTCGGTGGCTAGAAGGGAAACGACTCCTCGATGTGGGTTGTGGAAATGGTCAAGAAACTGCTGAGATCTGGGTACATATGAAAGGGAAAACCAAGATCGAAGCGATCGATGCTGTACCTGGCATGCTTAAGTTGGCTGAGAAGCAATTCGAAACTATGGTAGGTAAACTGGACCCATCACATCCACCGATCTCTGATGAAAACAAACCGATATTTAAGTTGGGGAATGCGGTTGAATTGCCGTATGAAGATAATAGTTACGATGCTGCATTCTACTCAATTATGTTGCATTGGACATCTAATCCTGCGAAGGCAATCGCAGAGATGGTGCGTGTGGTTCGCCCAGGGGGATTGATATTTGGTGCACAGGCTTATAAACCGTTGGTGAATCCTTACATGGATATCGTGATCCGAAGTAGCAGAAATTCTTATGGTTTCTTTTGGAAGGAAGATTATTTTGCTTGGTATCGAGATTGTGGACAGCGCTTGGAGTTGATTACCCCAGCTGGGATCGCTCGTGTAAGAGTTGAAAAATAATCAGTCGAAGGGAATTACTGACTTATCTAATGATAGATCGCGATCCATTCCTCACCAGATCACCTTTTGAGCAGGTTGAAATTGCGCGTCGTCAACGGCTCGTAGTTGTTAGTACAACGATCTCCATTGTATTCAGCGTTCTACTTGGATTATTCGTTTCAATTGCTTTCCTCCCACTCGATTCAACTCATGAAATATTGGCTTACACTTTGATCATCGGCATCATTCCAGTTTCTATATTTAGTTGGGTATTGGCCCATAATGGCAAACCTGATTTGGCTTCCTATTTTCTGCTGTTCTATATCTCAGGTGTCCTAGGATTGAACTCACTGCTGATAGAGGGGCTTTCCCCCGCACTCGTTCCAGGATTTTTATTGTTGATTGCGCTTTCTGGAGTTATGTTGCCACCAATTCGAAGTTTTATTTTTGCGAGTTTGGCAATTATTGTTTACCTCGCGGTGCGGATATTTTCTGGGAGTCTTCAAACAACGGTGAGTATTAGTCCTCAGGCTATACAAGGCTCATTAAGTTTTATGATCGTGATGGCATTCATTTTTATTGCTGTACTTAATTATCTAATTACGCGAGATCTTCGACGGGCATTGGATGACGCTACGTATGAATTGATTCGTATGAATAATGAAGTCCGGGATGCAAGCGATCGAAAGTCTCAATTTACCGCAAGGACAAGCCATGAGCTTCGAACACCGCTGAGCGCCATTATCGTCTTTGCCGATCTGACACTGCGAGGCGCCTACGGCCCCTTGAGCGATAAACTACGGAATGCACAGCAGCATATTGTAAACAGCGCCCGCCATCTCAAACACATCATCAATGACTTACTCGATCTTTCCAAGATCGAAGCGGGGGAGTTCGAGATCGAGTACGAGTCATTTTCAATTATGGAAGTGGTCGATGTGATGGAGAGTTCCTGCTTGCCGATCGCTGAGGCAAAAGGGCTGGAGTGGTCGATCACCATCGATAAATCGATGCCGCCGCTGATGGAAGGTGATCCGGAACGGATTTCGCAGATCGCGGTAAACCTGGCGGGTAATGCGGTCAAGTTCACCGAGCAAGGTCAGGTGCAGGTGACGATCGAGCCGGTTGATCAAAAAAACTGGCGTCTGGTTGTCAGGGATACGGGTCCGGGGATCCCGGAAGACCAGCACGAGAAGGTTTTCGAAGCCTTCCGCTCTCTGGATAAGAGCGGATCGAAATCGGTAGCTACCAGCACAGGGCTGGGATTGGCCATCGCCCGCAATTTAGCCCAGATGATGGGGGGAGAGATCTATCTTCACAGTCAGTTGGGGGTGGGTTCGACGTTTGAGGTTTGTCTTCCTTTGATCGTCCTGGAAGAAGATGAGGATTCGATTGCTGCCATAGCCTGACCGGGCGCGCGTTTTTACATGCAGACAAGCAGAAATAAGGGAAGTCGGAAGGACCCACGCGGGTCCTTTTTGGGTGTTCTGCCGACTTAGCGATCGAAATAGATGCTCTTCCCGCTCACGGATAGCGGGATACCCATCACGAAATCGGCTTCGATCAAACCAGCGCCACGCGCAGCCACACCTGCACGGTACATGATGCGGTTGTCCACGTTCATCAGGCTGGCCGTCTTGACCGCCGATCCGAGGGCAATCCCCATGTCAAGGACGCGCAAGGCACATTGTGGCCCTTGAAATTCGCCTTCTACCGTGTTGATGGCGATACAGGCCTCTGAACCGCAGGCAGCGCAATTGAGGTCTGCCACGTCAGCATCCTTGATCCCGATCAATACCAGGGCTTCAGAATTGAGCACATTCTCACCATCCCGTGCAAAACCCGGTATGCCCTGTTTTTCTGCATACCTGACCATCCAATCGTGAATATGCTTTAGGTCCTCGCCCCTAAGCGTCTTGACAACCACAAAATCTTCACCCTTCGTTTTCGGCGCTGTGATTGCAGCAATTTCCATAAACTCAGCGATGCTATCTACGGCGGACATGCTTGCCTCCTCAGAAACGCAATGCACCCAGACTCTACACCAGGTTTGCAGGAGTCCCAAAAACCCATCGATGGAAAAACGATTTCACCCATGTTTGGCACAGTTTCTGCATTAACCCCTGTGAAACCGAACACGATATCAGACCCAGATACAAAGGGTGGACATGCACGGAGGCGGGGGAAACCGTCCCGTAACGAACTGTGCGATGAAAGTAGGGTAAGCAGAATGGATAATACCTTGGAAGAGAAACCGCGGATTCACGGGAAGGATCACAAACCAAAGAAGGCGGGGGTCATGGAGCAAGCCCTGGCGCAATTGGATGGGGCGGTGCAGCTAGACTACCAACCTGAATCCTGGTGGTCAATCCTGGTCTTCTGGATCCGAGAATTACGCTGGCGTCGAATATTCTGGAAGAAAATGGGGCATCCACCGGGATCAGAGATAAATAAATAATCATGCTTAACGACCGATTGGGCGTGGAAGGGCGTTGCATCAAGCAACGCTCTTTTTATTTGATCTTCTGACTGAACGGTAAACACTAAACTAGCGCCAATAACAGCAAGGACCCCCGGTCTATTGTCGGCGCATGACACAGTCCGTATCGTTAACTTTGAGGGTACAACTTCAATAATCGAGCAACACAATTCATAAATGCCCGGGTATTCATTCATTATCAAACCCGGAGGGATGGTCATGATGCAGGTGGATGAAGCAATCAAAGCCTTGGAGGAAGCGGTGCGCTCCTCCTTAGAAACGGCCAAATCACAAGGTGCTGAAGCCTTCAAGGCGGGGCATTTTGAACGTGCAAAGCAAGCTGCTGACGAGGGTAAGACGATTGAGGCTTTTATTGAGGAAGTGACCCGTATCAAACGCCGCTGGGAGAACCTGCAAAACGTCTCACAGGAATCCAAGCGCACGCTTGAAACCCCGGTCCATCAGGGCGTCAAATCACCCGCGCGGGATCCGTTCAACCCTGAGCAATTGATTCAATCTGTGTTGCGCATCCTGGAAGATCTAGGTGGAACGGCACAGCGTGATGACGTATTGGAGCGCCTGGAAAAAGTAGTGCTGGAGCAGCTGCAATCCGCGAATGGGGATGGCCCAGACTCTGGCCTGCCCAGCGGGTGGGAGAATACACTGGTAATTATGCAAAAGACAATGGTTAAGCGGGGATTGCTACATGCGCGCCCCCAGCGGGGCATCTGGCAAATCACACCGCAGGGCCGCTTGCTGCTCTTTGAGAATCAATAAGGACCAAAGCACTTCGAACCCAACGACTGCCTGGATGGAACCGCTCCAGGCAGTTTTTTTTACACCGCCGTGGCGAAGAGTGATGGTTTGATACGACTTATTGCGCTGTCAGGGTGAAGTCTGCCGCACAGCGGAAACCAACGACGCTGGAGGCGAAATCCTTCCCGTAGCGATCACGCATCGCACTGCGCAGATAGAAGGGGGCGAAGGAAAACCAGGAACCCCCTCGGGCAATTCGCATCTCAGATTCATTTGCTTGCAGTGATGGATCGTAAGGTGCAAATGGCTCCTTAACCCATTCTGCCACACTGCCGCTCATATCTAGCGCTCCGACCCAGGAGGCAGCCTCTTCATATTGTCCAACAGTATCGGGATTGAGCATGCCCCAAACCACATTCAAAGGTTTAAATTCATCTCCCCATGGATAAATGCGTGCATCCGGGCCGCGTGCTGCGTATTCCCACTCTGCTTCCGAGGGAAGTCGCATGCCCAGGGACTCACAAAAGCCTTGTGCCTTTACCCACGGGATCGCCTCAACAGGCCAGGAGGGCCCACGATAATGCCCCGCGTTTTCGGTATAGAGGCGGGAACCATAAGCACGATTCGTGACCTCCGTAAGCCCAAGCCAGAAGGGTTGCTTGAAGCAGATCTGGCGCGTGGGTTGCTCTAACGCCTTAAAGTCAAGCTGGCATTTACCCTTACCAAAGAAGCGATCGCATGAAACCTGCGCCACTTCGATCTGGGCATCTGTGCTTCCCATCGTAAAGCACCCGGCAGGCACAAGGGCCATTTGCATGCCATTCACCCGCCGTTGGATCGGTGCCCACTCTTGATTCTGCGATACGCCTTGCAGCGCGCGCTCGATTTCTAGGGGAGATAACGCCGCACGATTTCTCTGTGCATCGTAGAGAAGATATGAGATCGAAAGTATGAGTATCGAGATCAGCAACCCCAGAGCTGATCTCCTAAAAAGTCCACGTGTCATGGTCGAAATGTTACTGCATGGACGCCGCTATTTCACGCCCTGTGCGCACGACGATTTCGGGGATCGCCTCGATATCGTTGAGCGTGGTGCGGAAATTGACCACGCACGCCCGCAGCAAGAATCGATCGTTGAGGAGCGCATTAGAGACAAACATCTCCCCTCGTCGCTGCAGGGTGGTGAGCAAATCACCATTCAGATCGTTGAGGAATTCCTGATTACTCTCATCCTCCGGGTCAACACCTGCGGGCACATAGCGGAAGGTTGTGATGCTTAGTTCGCAACTGTGTGCTTGCAGTTCCGGATTTTCAGCGACTAGCTGGTATAGGCGTTGTGCCAGCTGTATGTCTCCTTTCAGCATCGCCTGATAACCACTGCGACCGACCTGCTGGATGCTCATCCACACCTTGAGGGCGCGAAAACCGCGCGAGTTCTGCGGGCTGTAATCCACGAGATTGATCGGGATTTCTTCCTTGATCACGTCTTCCCAACGGTAATAGACAGGATGATAGCTGAAGCTTTCGGCGTGGATCTGGCGGTCTCGTACAAGCGCACAGCCTACCTCCAAAGGTTGGTATAACCACTTGTGTGGATCGATCGCGACCGAGTCGGCCATGCTTAAAGCTTTTAGATCCTCGGGCGCATCGGGTAAACAGGCCGCAAATCCGCCGTAAGCCCCGTCGACATGGAACCAGAGATCATAGGCTTTACAGACCTCTGCCAGCCTGGGCAAGGGGTCAATCGCACCAGAGCTAACGCTGCCGGCCGTCCCGATCACCATCAAGGGAGTATCTCCGTCGGCCAAATCATCTTCTATTTGAGTGCCGAGCGCTTCTACATCCATGTGTTGGTCCACTCCCGTCGGGATCCAGCGGATGGCATCGGTGCCCAGGCCAAAGAGATCTGTGGCTTTTTGCACCCACGTATGGGTGGCGGCTGAGCAGTAAACGCGTGGTTTACCCTCAGCCAG
>JBFFMI010000057.1:0-13945 GCA_041554155.1 Anaerolineales bacterium | reverse complement strand
TCATGGATGGTATCAGCTGCCGGGCTATACCGTTTGTTTGAAAAGAATCGCGCATTTGTTGATTTGATAGGAGGTTTCAGGTATTGGAGCATCGATTCGGAATTAAAGCTGCTTGCCGGATTGCTGCCGCCGAATCCCCACCTCCGACGATTGAGACTGCGCCAGAGTTGGCCACAGCATTTGCAATGGCGAATGTCCCCTTAGCAAAGGGCTCGAACTCGAAGACTCCCATGGGTCCATTCCACACTACGAGTTTGGCACCGGTCAGTGCAGCTTCGTACCTCACCACTGTTTGTGGTCCGATATCCAGAGCTTGCCATCCAGCTGGCACCTCGTTTGCAGGGACTACCTTAAATTGTGCATTCTCACCAAAGGCATCGGCAACGACCAAATCTACAGGGAGCAGCATACGCTCGCGCGAAGCTGCTAAGATTTCCTTAGCTGTCTCCAGCGCATCAGATTCAACCAGAGATTGAGCCATATCCAAGCCCCCGGCTGCCAGGAAGGTGTTCGCCATGCCCCCACCGATCAGCAGTCGGTCGGCGATATCGAGTAATCGCTCGACCACACCGATCTTATCTGAGATTTTAGCTCCCCCGAGGATGGCGACGAAGGGATGCGCCGGATCCGCAAGCACCTCACCAAGATACTTAAGCTCCTTTTCCATGAGGAAACCGGCAACACCAGGTAGGATATGGGCAACACCATATGTCGATGCATGCGCCCTGTGCGCAGAGCCGAAGGCATCGTTTACATAGAGATCTGCCAACCCAGCCAGCTCACCAGCAAAACCCGCATCATTCGCCTTTTCCCCGGGATGAAAGCGGGTGTTTTCTAGCAAAAGGATTTGAGAAGGCGCAAGCTGACTTGCCTTCTCACTTGCCTCAGCGCCAACACAAACTTCAGCAAATTGAACGTTCGTCTCAAGGAGCGTACCCAGATAATCGGCAACCGGGCGCAATGAAAATTTTTGATCCGGTTTGCCTTTGGGTCGTCCCAAATGCGAACACAGGATGATCTTTGCCGATTGGTCCCTCAGGTATTGGATCGTAGGCAGGGCGGCGCGGATGCGCGTATCATCGGCAACCCTGCCATCATCCAGCGGCACGTTAAAATCGACGCGCACAAGTACCCGTCGACCTTTGTATTCCTGATCTCGAATCGTCTTTTTGCTAAACATGGCTAAATAGAGCTTGCGCCGCCTCAGGCGATGTGGCGCAATCTTCTAACCTAGAGTGATTTTGCAATGAGCGCAGCCAGGTCTGCTGTACGAACAGAATAACCCCATTCGTTGTCATACCAGGTTACGACCTTAGCCATATTTCCACCCATGACTTGTGTAAACTCCGCATCCACAATGCTCGAACGCGAGTCACCTTTGAAGTCTGTGCTCACCAAGGGGCGTTCTTCAAAGCCAAGAATGCCCTTCAGATCACCGTTCGCTGCCTTACGGAATGCGTCGTGCAAAGCATCTGTTGTAGTTTCCTTTTCAAGCGTGACGGTCAGATCCACTACAGAAACTGTCGGGGTGGGCACACGCATAGCGTAACCATCGAATTTCCCTTCAAGCTCCGGAATGACCAGCGCAACTGCTTTGGCCGCTCCCGTTGTAGTCGGGATGATATTCAGCGCAGCAGCGCGCGCTCGGCGCATGTCCTTGTGGGGCATGTCGAGAATCCGTTGATCGTTGGTGTAAGCATGAATGGTCGTCATTAAGCCGCGCTCAATGCCGAAGTTATCCTGAATCACCTTTGCAGCAGGCGCCAGGCAGTTCGTGGTACAGGAAGCGTTGGAGATCACATGATGCGCGCTGGCATCATACTTTTCGTGGTTCACTCCCAGCACCACCGTTAAGTCCGGGCCCTTCGCAGGGGCGGTGATGATCACCTTTTTTGCACCAGCTTCCAGGTGCTTAGCCGCATCTTCGCGCTTCCGGAAGATGCCGGTGCCCTCAATCACGATTTCCACACCCAGGTCTTTCCAGGGTAGTTTAGCGGGATCGGGAGTGGATAGCGCTTTGATGAAATCGCCATCGATCACCAACCCATCATCCTTGATCTCTAGCGAGCCTTCAAACTTCCCATAGTTCGAGTCAAATCTGAATAAATGGGCCATTGTAGCCAGATCACCAAGATCATTGAAGGCCACAATATCGAACTCATCGGCATACTTTTCTTTCATGATCTTCAATACTTGCCGGCCAATGCGGCCGAAACCGTTAATACCAATCTTTGTTGCCATTCGAATTCACCTCACATCCATTTTGAAGCTCGGTCTGCCGAGCTAGAGAGATCGCCATTCATAATCCACTCGAGGGGGCCCGTGTGCTCCTCCAGAATTTCGATCAACGTCGCAGCCAACTTGTCTGGATCATGTCGGGTTGGCTGCTCCAGATCGACCAGATCAGCCGTGTATAAAGGACAGGAAAGGTCCGCGCCAGGCGATGGATCTACGGCCTGGATCCCTTCTGGCAGCACTTCTGGCATTTGATCATTGGCCAGCACAAGATCAACCAGCGTTGAGCCTACATGCGCTTCGATTGCCTGCGTATGTTGGCAGCAGTCCAGATGATCCGTCTCTCCCAATTGCGTGGCTACATTACACACAAAGATTTTATAAGCCCTGCTGGCGCGAATCGCCTTCACGACGTCAGGAACCAGTAAGTTGGGAATGATGCTCGTAAATAAGCTGCCCGGGCCAATCACGATCATATCCGCATTCAGGATTGCCTGAATGGCCAGCGGGTACGCCGGCGGGTCGTTCGGTTCAAGCTGGACTCTCTTGATGCGACCGGGAACTGCAGGAATATTGCTTTCACCTTCGATTCGCACAGATTTGCTGCTTGCGGAAAGAGTCTTATCGGCGAGCAGTTCTACCTCGCTATCGGTAGCAGGGATTACTTGCCCGCGAATACCGAGAAGCCGCCCTGCTCCGACGACACCCTGCTCAAAACTGCCGGTAACACTGGAGAGCGCTGCGATAAAGAGATTTCCGAACGCATGACCACGCAACTCCTCATCTTCACTGAATCGATACTGAAAAAGTTGAGTGAGGAGCGCCTCATCATGCGATAACGCCGCAATACATGCTCGAATATCACCCGGTGGGGGCAGGCCCAACGTACGACGCAACCGCCCCGATGAACCGCCATCATCGGCCACGGATACAATCGCGGTGAGGTTCCCCGTATGCGCTTTTAATCCCCGCAGCAAAGTTGAAAGGCCTGTACCACCGCCAATAGCAACAATCTTCGGCCCCCGCCCCAACCGACGGTGCTCAGAGACCGCTTCAACGATGGAGTGACCAGGGCGGATGTAGGGCGCTAGAAGGGCGCGATTTAGGCCATAGATCGACCAGATCACCACACCTACCCCGACACTTCCCAGGAGCAGCGCCCGCATGGCGCGCGGTAATGAGCGTAAGCTCAGGATCGCCATAAAGTCCGAATTGGGGTATGCGCGATAGATATCCAGGAGGATAACTGCGATTCCCAAGCCAATCAGGGTTGTCCCAATCGTCAGTACGGCTATCCAGCGTTTCACCCCCAATCCTGGTTCCAGCCAGCGCGTGAGCGCGCGCCAGCGCTGTTGGGGGTGACCGTTGGACTGTTGTCCATTTGAGCTATTCTGCACGTTTTCGAATATACCAGACGAGTATATGCACGTCAACGCGCTCCCTCTCAGACGGTTGGACCGGCTATTCTTGCATCGTATAATGGGATCACTATACCCAACCGAGAGGAGGACGGCCCCATGGCCAACGTTACGTACGATCATGTATATAAACGATTTGGAGAGGTGATTGCTGTCAATGATATGAACTTGGAGATCATCGACAAAGAATTTCTGGTACTTGTTGGGCCCTCAGGATGCGGCAAGACAACAGCCCTTCGGCTCCTTGCAGGCCTGGAGGAAATCTCTGAAGGGACTATTTCCATTGAGGATCGAGTGGTAAACGACGTTGCACCGAAAGATCGTGACATCGCCATGGTCTTTCAATCCTATGCGCTTTACCCGCATATGTCGGTCTTTGACAATATGGCCTTCGGCTTGAAATTGCGCAAGACGCCTAAAAATGAGATCAAGCGCCGGGTTGAAGAGGCTGCACAGATCCTCGGCATTGCGCACCTGCTAGAACGCAAACCTCGCCAACTTTCCGGCGGCCAGCGGCAACGCGTCGCTGTTGGGCGAGCAATCGTACGTGAACCCAAGGTCTTTCTCTTCGATGAACCCCTTTCTAACCTGGACGCTAAACTACGAGTTCAAACTCGCGCCGAGATCACTAAGCTTCACCAACGCTTGCAGACCACCTTCATCTATGTCACACACGACCAGGTCGAGGCGATGACGATGGCTTCGCGCATCGCGGTGATGAAAGATGGCATTCTGCATCAAGTGGATACCCCCCAACACCTATATGACTTTCCGGCCAATGTTTTTGTTGCAGGTTTCATTGGATCTCCGGCGATGAACTTCTTTGAAGCGAAAGTTACGAAGAGCGATGGCCAGCTGATGGTGGAAACCGGGTCTTTCAACGTCCCTGTGCCCGATAAAAAGGCATCCAGTTATGAGGCTTACGTTGGGAAACCAGTGATTTTTGGTATCCGTCCAGATGACATCCACGATCCGAAATTCGCACCCCCAAGCATCGAAGCTGCGGAAGTGGAAATCAAAGTCGACGTTACAGAGCTGATGGGAAATGAGATATTCGCTTACCTGCTCAGCGGCGATAATTCATTCGTTGGACGTATCGATCCCCGGACAAGTTTGACCGTGGGAGAAAAAGGACAGATTGTCTTCAATATGGACAATATGCACTTGTTCGAGACGACCGATCTGCAAGTACGGATCAATTAAAACTGGATGCTGATATTCAGAAAGCCCCGGCCGTCATGGTGCGGGGCTTTGTGATGAGTGCATAGGGAAGAGATCTCGATGGCCAATCTTAATCTCATTCAAGAACTATTTCAGACAAATGAAAGTAAATTGGTTTTGCTCGTAATGGACGGGCTGGGTGGCGCGCCAATCGAGTCAGGCGGAAAGACAGAACTCGAAGCGGCAGCCACACCCCACATGGATCGCTTGGCTGCGGAAGGCACACTTGGCCAGATCCTACCGGTGGATTACGGCATCACACCAGGCTCAGGACCGGCACATCTGGCGCTCTTCGGATACGATCCGTTGATCTACGACGCCGGTCGTGGCGTGCTGGAGGCAACCGGCATCGGTATGACTGTCGAGAAGGGCGCAGTATCTGCACGCGGTAATTTCTGCACATTGGATAAAGAAGGCTTGATCACTGATCGGCGCGCTGGTCGCATATCCACAGAGGAAGCACTACCCATCGTCGAACGCCTACGTGAAGTGCAAATCCCCAACGTCACCATGGAAGTCCAACATGTGCGCGAGTATCGTTTCGCCGTGATCATGCGGGGTGAGGCCTTGGATGCCGCGATCCTCGATACCGACCCCCAACGTACAGGTAAAGCGCCACTGCCGGCACAAGCGGAACGGGTTGAAGCGGAGAGTGCAGCCAGCTACTTCAACCAATGGATCGCTGCTGCCCAGTTAGCCCTCGAAGATCAACCGAAAGCAAATGGGCTCACCCTGCGTGGTTTTTCAACCGATCCAGAATTACCATCTTTTAAGGACTCTTATGGACTGCGTGCTGCCTGTGTTGCGGTCTATCCGATGTATCGCGGTGTTTCAAAATTGGTTGGCATGGATGTTCTCACCTTTGAGGGAGAGAGCCCAGAGCTGCAATTCGATGTGGTGAAACAACATTGGAATGACTACGATTTCTTCTTTGTTCATATCAAAAAAACCGATAGCCGCGGTGAGGATGGCGATTTTCATAAAAAAGCAGAGGTAATTGCCTCCGTGGATCAAGCCCTTCCGCGCCTGATGGCACTAAACCCTGACGTACTCGCCATCACCGGTGACCACTCCACGCCCGCTCTCTTAAAGATGCATAGCTGGCATCCCGTACCCCTGCTGCTCTGGGCGCCAGCAAGCGTTTTAGCGGATTCACAGGATGGATTCGGCGAACGAGCCTGCCAACTTGGAGGATTGGGCACTTTTCACGCCCGCGAGATGCTTTCACTCATGCTTGCGCATGCCGGACGATTGCGCAAGTACGGCGCCTGATAGACAGGTCCAACCTGGATTAAACAAAAAACAGCAGTCGTCGGACTGCTGTTTCCTCTCCTGCTTCTTACCCGCTTACCCGCCTGCTCCAACTTGCTAGCCAGCGCATCCCCCACGAGAGTGCTATCGTGATGATGGCGACCAGGGCAAAAGTATCTCGCCAGAAACGCTCGGGATAGAGCCGAATGAACGTGTCTGAATATGAAAACAACCATGTGTCGCCTTCGAAGAAAATGCGATGAAAACCGACAAAAAGAACGCCAAATGCGATAACCAAACCAATTGCTAGAAAGATCATCAACCAAATCGTCCCACGCGCGCTGGCTTCGATGAGCGCAAGCACGTCATCCCATTGTCTCCGCCTGCCGAGAATGCCTCCTGCTAGGAAGAGTATTACCCAACCTGATCCTAACACCATCCATGTAACGTCAAGCAAAGCCTTCACATCTTCCATATGCCGTAATTCACGCGCATTATGCATCGGGGATCCATCATCTAATTGATATGAATCAAAGAACGATATCTCTTTATCCTCCAAGAGATAGTCAATATCTACGCTTGACCAATACAAACGATCCTCGAGGGTAAAACCATAAGGATCATCGGGAAAGCCCGGCATGCGATACTCCAGGGGTATCCATATATTCGCTGTCTGCAGAATCACCCAGACACTCGAAAGGATCAAGATCACGGGTAATAGAATGCGAATAACACCAGAGAGAAACGTATCGGGAAATCCAAGGTCTTCACGCATTAATATTCATTCCTTTATTGCAGGCTGGAAAGATCACCTGAAAAGATAAAACGCAAGGCTATCGAATTTGTCAGCCTCTCTATGGGCGCCCAATCATCTGTAAATACGAGATCCACCTCTGGCGTTGATTGCAGATTTGCGATCGATCGCTGAACCACATCTAAGAGCAATGGATCTGCCTTCTCTTGCTGCAACCTCAACTGATTGGCAACCAGGTTTTCAGGACCCGTCTCCTGGACCGTCGCATAGATAATCGTGTTGAAGGTGAAGGGGACATCGACGACATGCACGGAGGCGAAAACACTTTGCAGGGTTCCCACCATCGCTTCAATGATCCTCCGGTCCTCCAGTGTTCTTCCTACGTTGATCACCAGCACGCCATGGTCCAGAAGATGTGCATGTACTTCGCTGAAAAACTCGCGCGTCGTGAGATGCCAGGGGATATAGGGCAGGCGATACGCATCCACGCCTACCACCGAATATCGGTACGGACTATGGGCCAGACCCCAACGACCATCCTCAGCAATCGCGTTGAGGTTGGGTTCATTCATGGCAAAGTACGCCCGGCCAACTTCGATGATCCCGGAATCAATTTCCCAACCATCAATGGGAATTGAACCATAAACCTGCGTGTACTGTTTGGCGATAGTGCCCCCCGCCAAACCAACCAGCCCCAGCCGTTCCACCCTGGTCCCTTCGCCAGGCTCATTGAAAAACGGCGCCGCCAAAAAATAGTCCCAGGTTCCATAGGTAGCTTTCATATCCGGCGCATAGACCGAGTGGATCCCTTGACCTTCGTTCAGCATCAGATGCCGGATACCGTCGCGCTCTACCACCTGGATATAGTTATAAGCGGACTCGGCTTCGAAGATTTGCCCCTGACCTTGTTTAATTTGTGTCTGAAAAGCCCATATCGAGAGCGCCCCGAGCAGGACGGGCATCCACAGGTGTTGTAGCGCCAGTTTTCGATCATACATCGCCAGCCCAACAAACCCGACAATCATCAAGGTGAGGCTGTAGGCCAAAAAGGTACGCGCAGTCCCAATGGTCGGGATCAGGATCAGAACCGGTGTAAACGTACCGAAGATCGAACCTAAAGTCGAAAGCGCGTAAATTTGCCCTGAAACTCGGCCGGCTTGCTCCTTATTATCCATCGCAAGACGGATAGCATAGGGCGAGACGCAACCTAAAAGTGTCACAGGAATACTAAATAGCACCAATGTTGAAAGAAAGGAGCCAGCCATTACAGCTGCATTGAGCCTCTCGACAGCTTGTGCAGCCTGGCGAAGCACCGGTTGAGCGATGATCGGAACAAGCCCTGCACTGAAGGAAGCCCACAGCAGCAGCCGGTAGAACGAGCGGAAATGCGGCCAGCGATCAGCCCAACGCCCACCCAGAAAGTACCCGGCGCTTAGATAGATCAAGATCAACCCGATGATGTTAGCCCAGACAATATTGCTTGTCCCGAAAATATTGCCCATCAGCCTTGACGCAGATAGCTCAATGGCCAGCGTGGTCATTCCGGCAATAAATACCGCGACGAGAAGGAAATTCTTACGTATCATGCAATGATCTTCCTATGGGGGATTGTACTTTATGCAACCCGAGAATAATGGCCAGGTCGGCGAGGTGCGCTTAGTGCATCACCGATCTCATCCCCGTAGCGGATCATACGTACAGGAATACCAATACGCCGGGCAGATTCGGCAGCAATAGATATATCGTGCGCTGCTCCAAAGCTAGCCGGATCCACCATCACCAATACGGGCTGACGGCCTGCATGCTTGAGCTGGCGAACTCCGCTTACCATTTTCTCGCTTGCTGAGGAAGTAATCAGGATTATGGTCGCTCCTTGTGGAATACGCGGACTCTCTATCTTTAAAATATCCTCAAGTGGAAACTCCCCCACTGCGTCGATGACAGCTAATGATTCGAGCAGACGGAATTGTTGGGCGTCACCTGTTTCAGGTTGGCTCACCTGACGCGTGGATCCATAGCTAATTAATCCGGTTGTGCGATCCCGCAGCAAGAAGTGCCGTGTCAAGGAAGCGGCAACTGCAACACAGTATTCAAAGGTCGAAGGAGGTAGTTTATAGCGTTGACCCACTTCAACAACCCGTTCGTGTTCCTCCGCTGCCCGTTCAAAGTGGGTGTTCGGATCGGCATCCAGAATGATCCAGATCTCTGCCAATGGATCCAGTTCAAACTCTTTCACCATCAATCGCCTTCGGCGCGCGGTCGATTTCCAATGGATGCGGCTCAAACTGTCGCCGGGGACATAATCGCGCACTGTCGAGGCATTCGGCGTTATCTGGTGAGTCCGTTGGCGTAAGGACTCGCCGCCAGGGAGCCTACCGCTCGGTAAGGGGAAGGATCGGATCGGCGCGGTATACGGTAGGACAACCATATGCTGTCGGGAGTCGATGTGCTTCTCAACCGGGAAGATTCCAAACGGGTCACTGGTACCTACCATCATGGGGCCAAGTTGGTAGCGACCACGCTGCGTGCAGAGCGTGCGAATGGTCCAATCCCTCGATTGGTGTGGGGATAAGCCAGTCGTCACTGTGATTGCACTGTGCGCCCCGGATTGCGTCGGACCACGAAAACCCAGCCACACCGTAAATGTCGTCACCCGGAAACCTGGCAGATCTGACAGGTCACGCGTCTCGATCCACAACTTGGGCAACCGGCTGGTATTCTTCAGCTGAAAACGCTCGATGAAATATTGCCCCACCTGGGCTCGGTTGGTCCATGGAACACGATCGATCTCCAGTCCCGTGATAGCTGTTCGAGACCAGATGAACGAGACCAGGATCAATCCCCCCCACATGTAGGTGAGATTGTAGAAGATATCATCTCCTGTGATCAGTGCACTCAACAAACTGAACAACAGTAAGAGCAGGACGACGCGCGCTCTACCCGTCATTATGCGCTCTCGCCTCCGGGAACTGGCAGTCTTTCAAGCAACTCTTCCACAATATCTCGGGCGTCAACCTCACGAATGCGGGCGGCGGAGCCGATGATCAGACGATGTGCCAGTGTAGGCACTGCCATCGCTTTTACATCATCGGGGAGAACATAATCTCTTCCTTCAACAGCGGCACGTGCTTGAGACGTCCGGAAAAGCGCAAGACTCCCGCGCGGGCTTGCGCCTAGATAGAGCTCCTCATGGGTTCGGGTTGTGTCGACCAGATCAACGATATAACGCTTGATCTCATCTGTGATGCGGATCTGGCGCACCAGTTGCTGGGCCTCAAGCAGCTCCTCAACGCTGACTACCTGATTCAGGGTATGAATTGGATGCTCTAATTGTTGATTGCTGAGCATCTTGACTTCAAATGCCTTGGCCGGGTATCCAATATGTATGCGCAATAAAAACCGATCCATCTGCGCTTCCGGTAGAGGAAAGGTGCCCTCATACTCAATCGGATTTTGTGTTGCCATCACAAGGAACGGTTCAGGAAGCGGATAGGTTTTCCCATCGACCGTGACCTGCCGTTCTTCCATCGCTTCTAGCAGTGCGGCCTGTGTCTTGGGAGTGGCACGGTTGACCTCATCGGTAAGCACCACCTGGGCCATGATTGGTCCTGGCCGGAACTCGAACTCGCTCGTTTTCTGATTGAAGATCGAGACCCCTGTAACATCACTGGGCAACATGTCCGGCGTGAACTGGATGCGATTAAAACGACACCCTACCGACCGGGCCAGGCTCTTTGCAAGCATGGTTTTACCTGTACCCGGCACATCCTCGATCAGCAGGTGCCCCTGACAGAGCAAACCAATAACCGTCAAACGAACAGACTCGGTCTTCCCGACGATGACCTTCTCAACATTTCCAACAAGTTGCTCTGTAATGGATTGGACATGTGACATAGCTACTCCTATGCGGCAACCCTGATCAGGGTTGAGAATAAATCATAATTTGATTGTACCTTGAGACGACCCGTGTCTGAAGGTTTTTGCTACACTGCATCACCCCTGGGGGATTAGTATCGCCAGCATCGCGATCCAGAATAGGCCATAGTTCAATACTCGCATGTGCTTGCGTTCGCTTGCCACGATCAAAATTGCCAGCACTAATCCCGTAGCGATCCGTACGAGCCCCAGTGGTTCGCGGAAGGTTGAAAAAGGTAGAAAAACGATTAACAGCGCGTGAAGCAGTAGTGCGGCGAGGGGCCAATCCATGACTGTTTGCCATCTGGCTCTCCAGCTCATCGCCAGGCCCCATAACGCGGGCAGGACAACCGTTGGTCCAAAGATCAGGAAAAATAGACCGAAGACACGCCAATCAACAAAACCGATTCGCAGCAGCCCCATAAATGGGATCCACTCGAAAGCTGATGCCAGATCTCCCCCACTTCCCAAACCAACTGCACCGAACACACGCCATAGCCATAGCTGCCATACGGTGAATAAAACCCCACCGGATATCAAAATCAGCAGAGATCGGTTTTGTGACCTCCCCTGCCAGGCAGGTATCAGAGCTGCGAACCAGAAGAGCAACGTGGTCTCTTTGGCGAACAACGCCAGTATAAGCAAGGATGCAAAGACATTCTCTCGCTTTTTCTCTCGCATTAGCCATGCACCAACCACCAGCCCGTACGCCAGGGGTTCGTGCAGATCAAGCCCGACTGCCGAGATCAACCCAACCCAGAGGCCGTAGATCAGTGCATAACCTGTCGCTACACCACGCCTGTGGAAGATCCAACAGATACCTGCGCTTGCCAGGCCGTGTACGACCCAATTGAGACCAAGTAGTGTCCATGGAATGAGGGCTTCCTGCCCTCCGCCCAACATACGGGCAAGTATCGGGTAGAGAATGCGCTGATAGCGATACGCTGGAACATCCAGGTAGGAATGAACAACGCCTGGATCTGGATCGCGTGCTATGTAATAACTAAATTGGCCATCGTAACCGGGCGCGCCATCAGGACTCTGTTCTGCAAAGCGATCACCGATCTCCGCCAGGGCTACGGGGTCAAAATCATAGCGTATGAGGCGGACCCCGATGTATGCGCCTGAAAAGATAAGCGTTACCAGGCACGGCCATAACCAGGCTAATCTCTTCGAAAGCATAGCAATCCAATTAAAACGGTAGTGGTGAGCCCGACTAAGCTGAGGCCTACTCCTGTTGAGAAGGAGGATGGCTGATAGGTGAACTCTACACTATGCTTCCCTGATGGCACCGGTACAGCCCGGAAGAGGTAGTTTGCCGGTCGGATTTCCACCGCAGAACCGTCAACTTCAGCTACCCACCCTGGATACCAGGCATCAGCCAGAACAAGCCACCCCTCTCGTTCGCATTCAACGGTGATCGTGACAGATCCAGGCTTAGCATCATCAACCGACCACACCCTGCTTTTGCCCTGTTCTATTACCCCTGATGGGACGTAGTTTTCCAGCACGACTTGTGTACTCAGATCAAGCTCACCCGAGGTAACAAGCGCCAATGCATGATCTGGTGAGGAAGCTGCGACGACATCGCTCACCAGATAGACCCGGCCTGCATTGGGCAGCGGCTCAAAGCGTACAGCAGAGCTATCCACGGGGTCCGGGTCCACGCGAAAGGAGACGTCCATCCATGCCAGCAGGGCATCCCTTTCCCCAGCCTCCAGAGCATCCAATGCGGATTGAAAACGTACATAACGCTCAGAGAGCAGCGGATCGAAGTTATTGAAGCTGGCTACCCCATCGAGCATGCTTGTATTAGGAAGGGCGAGCTTTCGAATTCTCTCCCAACGGAAGCCAGAGTCGAACCGGTCGAATCGGTGTGTCTGCTCGAATTTGAGTTCCTCTTCCAGCGCCAGCGGCATATAGATTCGTTCTCCTGGTGAGATTCCTTGCTCTCCAAGCACATTCCCTTCAAATACATCTGGTGATATCGAAGGGTTCAGCCCCCTTCCGGCCAGGACAAGATCGAGGACAACGAAGCCACCTATGAGCATGATTTTTGAATTTACGAACTGCTTGGGCAAGAACAATATAAGTAAGCCCGAAGTTGTCAGCAAGATACCGCTCACAATAAAAGAGCGGATAAAGGATGGCTCGAGATCAGGAAACAACCGCAAGCCAATAAGGCTTGCCACGGCTATGATGCCGGCTCCTGCTGTTAGGAGTCGGGTCCAGTACAGCGCTCGCGCCTCCGGTGTTTTCCATACTTCAGCGCCGCGCCCTGCCAGCAGGGCCAGGCTGAAGATCAGCAGCAGGTTCCAACGGGATGGAGCCTGAAACAGGTCAAACGTTGGCACATGATCGTAAAGGAAAGTGAATAGCGGTGTATTCTTCCCCAGCGCCAGCAAGAGAGTGATGAAGGATACACCCAACAGGAATCGCTCCAGAGAAACGTTTATCGCAGATCGTCGTAGACCACGCGACATAGCACCCAAACCTAGCAGGAGGGGCATGATCCCGATATAGATAGCATCCTCCCAGTAGTTCCCGTAGCCCCAATAATCACCTGAAGCTGGATTTCCAAATAAATCTGGCAGAAGAAGACCGAGAAATCGCCATGGCCAGAAGGAGTATGTCAAGGCAAACTCCCGATCCAGGCTCAGGGCTCGTTGGGAGAGTGCCAGGTATTCAAGTGTTGGTAGTAGTTGCGCACTCGCAAGGGCGAAGGCCAGGCAGCTTGCCACGATGAAGCCCGTGATCGCTTGCAGTATAAATGGTCTCCGCCAGTTCTTAATAAGTCGCCATGCCACCCAGACAATCAGTAGGATAAGGGTATACCAGGCTGTCTGCGCATGGCCAGCAAGCCACTGCATGCTGAGCGTCAGCGACATGCCAAGGATCGCCGGTATCAGCTTCTTATAACCGCTACCCGCCGCGCTCTGATCGAGCAATCGTTCTGCTGAAAGGATAATCCAGGGCAGCCAGGCGGCTGCATGATTAATACTGATAAACCATGCACGGGCGACCATGTATCCACTTAAACTGAAGCTAAGACCTGCGATGAGTTGCCCAAACGCCCCCATCCCCAATCTGCGCGCCAGATATGCCATCCCCAAACCTGCAAATGCCAGATGGAGCACCACCAGATACCCAT
>JBFFMI010000056.1:0-13959 GCA_041554155.1 Anaerolineales bacterium | reverse complement strand
CTGGACTTAGGTCCAGGGGTTTATTCTTATCAGTAATACATTCGAGGCAATTTTATCTTGCGGTTTGCAGGGCTTCCAGTAAACGCACGGCGAGGACCTTGACTTCTTCACCACCTGGGCCAGCAGGTCCAACGCAGGCCGGGCACCCCTCCTGACAGCGACATGTTTGGATTAATTCCAGCGCGCCTTGCAAGAGTTCGTCATGCAAATCGTAAAGTCGTTCAGATAAACCCAGACCATCGGGAATGCGATCGAAGAGCGTCACGGTGACGCTCTTGGTATGTTTGGCGCGCACGCCGCT
The DNA here is from genome assembly GCA_041554155.1 of Anaerolineales bacterium. GTDB lineage: Bacteria > Chloroflexota > Anaerolineae > Anaerolineales > E44-bin32 > E44-bin32. The sequence goes on along the minus strand of JBFFMI010000056.1, from coordinate 13,658 downwards.
GAGCACGCCCAGGTCACGCGGGTCGCACATCAAATATAGGGGAGCGATATTGCCCAGAGCGTAAGCTAATCCTCCCAACGCGCTGCGCTTGCCACGTGCCGATTCAACCCGCTGGTGACATGTGGGGCATAAGGTGATCAAGTTGTCAAGATCGTTTGCCTGGCGGTCGTTACGATTCTCTCCAGCGATAAAACCAAACTCTCGAAATGGTCTGATGTGATGGACATCATGAGTCCGCCCCTCGCGCTGCGGCGCACCACACTGACGACATTGATATCCATCTCGCACCAAGGCCCCCTGGCGCGCTTGAGTCCAGCTAGGGCCATAATTCTGTGGGGGTAAAAGCACCCCTTCGGCTTCAAGCTGCTCAACGGTATCTGGACCCAACCAGAGCCAGTAGGCTGATGTCTCGAATTCACGTGGCGGAAGATCGATCATCCCATAACCCAGTGTTTCGTGGGTATAACGCTTGACTTTCCGATAGGAGCTGCTTTGGGCCGTCACCTGAACCCAGCCGTGTGCTCTGCGCGCTGGGCGGTATTCATCGGCATCATAGACTTCCAGCACGTCCAGATCAACAGTTTCGCCCGCATCGGTGTAGTAATCCACCAGCGCCGGTTCGACATTTGCGATCGCCTTATCCCAGTCAAGGTTTGTTACGAGAAAGGTGCGGCCTTCGTGGATGTATACCGCCCCCTCATGCAACAAGATCGGTGCAGCCGTACGATCGACCTCGCCAATCACGACTGGTTTCCCATCGCCCAACTCCTGGATTACGATCGTATCATCGCTGCTGGATCGCAAGGAGACACCCTCAGCAGGGTAGCTTTCCGCCACCCAGTGGTAGCTCGCTCCTGAAGTATGCAGCTCGCCACTCTCAACCAGGAAATCCAGCAGTTCCCCAACTTCCCCTGCCTGACCGAATTGCTCCCCCACCTCGAACGGTAGTTCAAATGCAGCACAGCGGACATGGCGCAATAGAATAGCGAGGTTATCCGGATTGATCAACCCCATCTCAGGCGAGCGTTCAAAGATATACGCAGGATGGGTCGCGACAAACTGATCCAGGGGAGCCGCAGAAGCAACCAGGATCGCAGCGGACACCTCGCTCCTTCGGCCGGCTCGACCTGCCTGTTGCCAGAGGCTTGCGATCGTCCCGGGGTAACCGGCGATCACGGCTGCACCGAGCTGCCCGATATCGACCCCCAGTTCAAGCGCATTGGTTGCCACGACACCGCGCACATCGCCGGCGCGCAATCCACGCTCGATCTCGCGCCGCTCTAACGGCAGGTAGCCTCCACGATAGCCGCGAATGGCCTTGGGCTCTCCTCCTGCCCGCTCATAGGCATCGCGCACATAGCCCAGCAAGACCTCTGTGGTCAATCTCGCTCTGGCAAAAACGACGGTTTGCACTTCGGCGCGTAAAAAATGCTCCGCCAAACGCGTCGATTCAAGCGTGTATGCCCGTCGGATCCCCAGCGCCGGCTCAATCACAGGTGGGTTGTAGATCAAGACATGTTTTTCAGCTCGCGGCGACCCATCCAGATCTTGTGAGATCAACTGCACCGGAGCCTCGATCAACTTCTCCCCGAGCTCCTTGGGATTAGCTATTGTGGCTGACGTCAGGATGAACCGGGGATCGCTGCCGTAGAATTGGCAGATACGGCGCAGCCTTCGCATCAAATTGGCGACATTCGAACCAAAGATGCCTCGATATGTGTGCATTTCATCAAGCACGACCCAGCGCAAATTTTCAAATAACCCCGTCCAGCGAGGGTGGTGGGGCAGGATCCCCGCATGCAGCATATCTGGATTGCTGATCAGCAGCCTGGTGTTCTGGCGGATATCACGGCGGCGCGCTTGCGGTGTATCCCCATCATAGGTCCCCACCGGGATTTGCTCTTCAGCGCCTAGCTGTTCCAGAAATTGCATCAATACACTGGTTTGATCCTGCGCCAGCGCTTTGGTGGGGAAGAGGTACAGCCCCCGCGCTTCTGAATCGTTAAGCAATGTCTGCAGAACTGGCAGGTTGTAGCACAGTGTTTTCCCTGAAGCCGTGCCCGTTACCACTACGACGTTCTCACCGTCTAGCGCTGCCCCGACGGCTGCAGCCTGGTGGGTGTAAAGAGGGGTTGTATTCTGTTGACGGAGCGCATTGATCAGACGCGGCGCTAATGAAGCCGGAAAATCACCGTAGCTTGCCGGGCGGGCGGGGATTCGCTCCCATGCGCTGACATTGGCCATGATGCCGGGGTCGAGTCGCAGACGCTCAAGTACAGCCTGGATGCTCATGAGAAAGATTATACGCGTTGCCTGAACGGAAGCGTTATTTATATATCTAAATCGGGTGGTAGGAAGCGGTTAGGCAAACCTTGCGGTGGTCATTTTATACAAGTTCGACATAGATCTGGCGTGTAACCCGTAACCCCAGCACGATTTCATCGCCCCCCTGGACCTCAACTTTCAGGTTCTCATCAAAGGCGGAGTACCCCTTGGCGGTTACTTTCGCCCCTGGCTTAATCCCGAGGTTGCTGAGATAACGCAGTAACTGAGGATCAGAATCCCGCACCCGTCGGATAACCGCTTGTTGATCGGGCCGCATATCGCTCATGCGGATATTGCGTGACGGTGGAATCTCGAGTGAACGAGTCGGGATCGGATCGCCATGGGGATCGTGGGTCGGATCTCCTAGGCTTTCGGCAATGCGCTCTTCCAACCGTTCGGATATGACATGCTCCAGGCGCTCGGCCTCCTCATGGACTTCGTCCCAGCTGAAGCCCAGTGCTTCGTGGAGGAACATTTCGATCAAGCGGTGATGTCGAATGGTCCGTAATGCGGCATCGCGTCCAACTTTCGTCAGCGCAACTCCACGATGCTTTTGGTAATCGAGCAAAGGTGGATCCCCGGCGGCAAGTTTTTGGATCATGCCCGTTACTGAAGCCGGGCTGACCCCCAGCTCCTGGGCTAAAGCGTTGGTCGAGGCCCGGCCTGATTCTCCGGTGAGTGAATAGACCGCCTTCAAATAATCCTCAACAGCATGTGTAAGTCTTTCACTCGCAGTCATAGATAAACTCGCTTCGCTTGCTCGATGTATTCCTTCTTTAAATTGTTGTCCCATCCAACGCACGTCTTATCCGAATCGACAGAACCCCGCTACCCCCCGAATAGACGCCAGATCTGTGCGACAAAGAACGTAACCACGAACCCCATGACCACCGGTAAAAATGTAGAAATCGCGGTCCATTTCACACTACCCGTCTCTTTATAGATGGTATAGATTGTCGTACTGCAGGGATTATGGATCAAACTAAAAAGCATCAGATTCACAGCGGTGAGCAAACTCCACCCACCAGCCTGGAAGATGGCCATCGTACTGACCGTCGAATCGAGCTCGAACATGACCCCGGCGCCCTGGCCAACACCGCTCAATCCTGAGGTCAGCACGGTCAGCATGAGGATTGTCGGTATGATTATCTCGTTGGCTGGTATGGCGACAATGTAGGCCACCAGGATGACCCCATTCAACCCAATCAGAATACCCACGGGATCCAGGAAGCGGATCACATGTTCGGCGATGCTCACACCACCGACGTGAAGATTGGAGCTCAACCAGATGACCGCACCAGCCGGGAGGGCAAAGACAATTGCGCGCCAGAGCACATAAAGCGTGCGATCAATAAGCGAGGTGTAGATCGTATGCAGGACACGCGGTGGTCGGTAGGGTGGTAGCTCCAGGCTGAAAGTCGATGCTTCACCTTTTAGCACGGTGCGCGATAACCCCCAGGAAACAGCGAAGGTGAACAACACCCCAAGCAGGGTTATTGCCACAACACTCAACGCTGATACCAGCCCGGCCAGGTAAGCCGGGACAAGCCCTCCAATAAAAAGGGTAGCGATCAATATTTGTGTTGGCCAGCGGCCATTGCACAGGGCAAAATTATTCGTGATGATGGCGATTAGCCGCTCACGTGGGCTGTCGATGATGCGCGTAGCAATGACTCCAGCTGCGTTGCACCCAAACCCCATCATCATGCTCAAGGCCTGTTTACCATGACCACCGACGCGCTTGAAAATGCTATCCATATTAAATGCCAGGCGGGGAAGGTATCCAAAATCTTCGAGTAGTGTGAACAAGGGAAAGAAGATCGCCATCGGCGGCAGCATCACGCTCACTACCCATGCCGTCGCCAGATACATCCCATCCAGCACCAAACCATCAAGCCACCACGGTGTGCCGATCGCCGCTGCCCCTGATTTGAGCAGCGGGTAAACAGTTTCCAACAGCAACGTTGCCAGCCATCCAGAAGGAACGTTAGCTCCTGTAATCGTGAGCCAAAACACAAGCGTGAATAGCAGCAGCATGATAGGGAAGCCCCAGATCCTGCTGGTCACCAGGCGATCGATGGTGCGATCGAGATCAAAGCGGCTGGGTTTATCGGGCCTCACAACTGCCCGGTCGGCGATACGGGCCGCATCGGTGTACAACGCTTCTACAAGCTGTTCGTGAATGTTCGTACCCACTTCCCAGCGCAACGCCCGGGCTTGCGTGAGTAGTTTTTCAGGATTCGCCTTTTCCGGGGTTGCCATCAGGCCACCTCGCCAGCGAGGTCTCGGTTGACCCGGTTATCAGGATCTCCGCTGCTCAGGTCGCCAAGCTCGCCCTTCAAGATCGCCTGGCGAATGCGCTCATCCCCATCGAGCAGCCGCAGGGCCACCCAGCGCGTATTCGGGAGATCGGGATACTGCGCCCTCACTCCTTGCTCCAGCTGGCGAACCGAGTGTTCGAGTGCCGCAGGTAATGTCTGAATGCGGCGCGGTTTCGGTCGCACCTCTCCACTGGCAACTTGATGGATCGTCTGCACGAGCTCATCCAGGCCACGGTTGTAGCGCGCGGAGGTTGGGATGACAGGAATTCCTAGATCGCGCGCCAGTCGGCGTGGGTCAACTTCAAGGTGATGGCGTTCGGCTTCGTCCATCAGGTTTAAACAGAGAACCACCCTCTCGGTGATCTCCATGACCTGCAGCGCCAGGTTGAGGTTGCGCTCAAGTCTTGTTGCGTCAGCCACGACAACGGTTACGTCAGGCTGGCCGAATAATATGAAATCACGTGCAATCTCTTCGTCCAGGGTCGTCGAAAGCAGCGAGTAGGTTCCAGGGAGGTCTACTAGCTTAAAGCGCCCATCAGCATATTCAAAGCCGCCCTCTGCACGCGTAACGGTCTTTCCCGGCCAATTGCCCGTATGCTGCCGTAACCCAGTTAAAGCGTTAAAAACAGTACTTTTACCCGTGTTGGGGTTCCCGGCCAATGCTACGACATAATCCCAGTCGCGCATGTCCACGCCCAGTTTGAGCAAGTTTGCTGCATGATGGGCAGGGCAGCCTTCACAACCTTGATTGCTTACTGTCACAGCGTTATCCGTCATACCGTCTCCGGTGTTTTAACGAAGATCGATATGGCTTGGTCATCGCGTAATGCTATGAGTGAATCGCGCACACGATACGCCGTAGGATCCCGCTGCGGACTCTCATATTCAGCACTGATCAGGGTCCCTGGCAGCAGACCGAGATCCAGTAACCGCCTGCGCTCCAAACCCCGGATCATGGGACCAATCCCGACGATTTTAGCCTGCTCTCCCGGCTCAAGATCAACCAGGGGGCGGCCTTCTAGAATAATGTCCTCTGTCTCCAGTGCCCGGACAGAGATATTGGCAGCCACAATCGGAGCAAGGGTGTGCTCGTCGCCCGCAGCCCAGAAGCGGATGCGTTTGGGGGTTACTTCAATGAGGCGCACTGTCATTCCTGGATAGAGGCCCTCGGCCACAATTTGGGCGTAGACTGTCTCCGGTTCATCCTCGATATGCACGATTTGGAGTGCTTGATCAAGTTCAGCACTGTTCAAAGGAGCCCCGCCGTGTGCAACCCAATCCCCGTCAACTCCTGGGATAGGATCGCCGTGGGGGTCATGGGTTGGGAAACCCAGGCGAGCCGCCAGATCATCGATCTGCTCCGGCGTGAACTCATGCTCAAGCTGATCGGCCTGATCGTGCCACTCTGTCTGGTCATAACCGGTTTGATCGGCAAGATAGCGTTCCCAGAGTCGGTGGGCGCGCAAGATATGCAACGCCGATTCGCGCCCGGTCGGAGTGAGCTGGATTGCACCATTTCCCTGCTCAACCAACTCGATCTGCTGCATTTCTGCTACAAGCGGCGCGACTTCGTTGACACTTAAGTTCAGTACCCCGGCCAGGCTTTCCAGCGTGGCGGGGCGAGCGTAAATCTCGCAGCGATGGATATGTTTGAGCGCGTCCTCGCGCAACACGCGCTGGTTGCTTCGACGCGACCGTCGCCAGCGGGGTATTAGCCCTCGCTCAGGGCGGAAAAGGGCGAAGCTCAAGCCCAGAATAGCGAACGCAATGGCTAAGGCGATTGCGGGATTTACCATAGGTCTCCATTCACGGATCCGCATACATCAACCTGAATCCGAAATATTGTTGCAGCGAGCAGCCGTTGTCTATCACACGGCCACCCAATTATCACTAGTTATATATTAGTTTAGCCTAAATTTCAAGTGGGTTTAGATTAAATTGCAATAATGTTCTGGAGGAACATCATACCCAGAAAGCCTGTCATGGCGGCCAGCGCACTCGATTGGCGCTGCGCTTCATTGGCCCGGCTCTCGGGTATCATCTCGCTCAAAACAAGGTAAAACATCGCGCCTGCCGCTATGCCAAAGGCGTAGGGCAAGATCGATCTGAATGCGATCACAGCCAGGAAGGCCGGGATGGCCGCCAGCGGCTGCGGGATCCCCGACACAATCGCCCACCCTACGCATTTCCAACCACTAACCCCGGCTGCTCGCAGCGGCAAAGAGACAGCGATCCCCTCGGGAATATTGTGAATCGCTATGGCGATCGTCATCAGCAAGCCTAAGCCAACCTCACCTGAACCGAAAGCCACACCAATCGCTAATCCTTCGGGGAAGCTGTGGAAGAACATCGTCCCCAGCACCAGTACAATTCGCCGGGAACTCTCCCCGCTAAGACCCTCCATGCTGATATCGCTGTGCCCGATGCGCTCTGAAGCGATCCCGAAGACCAGTGTACCGATCAAGACGCCGATAGCCACCGGGGTGATGCCGCCATCCAAGACACCCGGGATGATCAGGTTAAACACCGAGGCCGAGAGCATCATTCCTCCAGCAATCGACCATCCAAGGCGCGCAACCACAATGGGAAACTCGCGCACGAAAACAAAGGGTAGCCCCCCAAGCCCGTTCGCAAGGGCGGTGATTACACCGGCGATGATGGTCTCTGTTAGTGATGGGGTCATACTTTATGTCTCTCTTCCAGCTTCTGCGTATACTTCCAGCACCTGTCGATCCTCAATCGACAATCGTTGCATCAATTCTGGCCCGATGGTGGCATAGATGCGCTGGGCAAAAAGTTCCATCCAGATAAATTGTCGGGCGATGAGAACGAGATTCTCATTCGTGGTCACAGTCGCGTGCAGTTGTTCCGTACCACTGGCAATGAGCGCCTCACGCTCATCAGCGATCACCACCAGGCTGCTCGTCAACCTTTGAAGCTCACTCTCGCGCGGCGGGTGGTAAACCACCTGACCAAACCCCAGCTGGGCACTGCCCGTCATGAGGATATTGACGTCCACACCGCGATTAAATGCATCCGAAAGTACATCCTGCAGGTCTGGCACGTCGCGATCGGGAAGCACCAGCATCAACTCGGCACCCGCATTCTTGGCCATACCGCTGGCATAGGGCAGGATCGATGGGCGGCCATCGATGGTCCACAACGTATCTTCGGGCTTGGCCGTATACAGCCGGCCCAAACCTTCGCTAAGCTTGCGAACGCGTGTGTCGTGCTCATCCTTTAGACGAGCCAAAAGCACATCCGGCGGCAGTGGTCTGTATGTCGTTGTCTTGCCACTAGCACTCTTTAACACGGCCCCCCGGTTGGCCAGGCGGGCCAACGATTCGTATGCCATGGAGCGGGGCACGCCCGACTCTTTGCTCACCTGGTAGCCTGTCGCGGGGTTTGAACTCAACAAAGCCAGGTAGACCCGGGCATCGTATTCAGTAAAACCTGTTTGCGTGAGTTCAAGTATGAGATCGTGCATCTATAGTGTTCCGCTTTAGAAACACTATTGTGCGTCATGCGTGGCGAGTTGTCAAGCGCGGGTGCTATCCGCAGCGCACTGCTATGTGTTTCTCTTTACCTATGTGTGTCTATAAATCGAGGCTCAGACTGACGGGGCAGTGATCCGATCCGAACGTATCAGTGTGGATCTTTGCTGCTACGATCTGCGGGCGCAGATCGGGTGAGACAAAGAAATAATCGAGGCGCCACCCGACATTACGCTCGCGGGCGCCTCCCCAATAAGCCCACCAGCTATACACCTGGTCTTCGGGATGACGATCCCGGAAGGTGTCGATGTAGCCATACGATAGGAACTCGTCAATCCAGGCGCGTTCTTCGGGCAAAAATCCCGTATGGTTGGCGTTCTGCCTGGGTCGCGCCAGGTCGATCTCGCGATGAGAGGTGTTGATATCGCCGCACAGGATCACCGCTCTACCCTCGGCACGCAAGCGCTCACAGGTCTCCAGTAGTTTTGCTTTGTATGCCAATTTGAATGGCACACGGCTGTGATCCCGCGCGCCATTCGGCACATAGGTGGTGATAAAAACAAAGCGGCCGAAATCAGCGATGATCGTTCGCCCTTCGGCGTCAAACGCATCATCACCTAGTCCGAATTCCACCCTGGTGGGCTCCAGGCGACTGTACAGTGCCACGCCACTGTAGCCTTTGCGTTCCGCTGAAGACCAGAAGGTCTGGTAGCCCGCCGGTTGACGCAGCGATTCGGACAGCTGTTCGGGGTGCGCTTTCGTCTCCTGTAGACCCAGGATGTCTGGCTGGATATTTGAAAGCCATTCCTCGAAACCGTGGCGCTGCGCTGCACGCAAACCATTCACATTCCAGGAATAAAACTTCATCACACTCATGGCGTTATCCTGGTTGCGCTGGGGTCGAGCTGGATCCAATCACTCCCGGGTAAGCTGTAGAAAGGACCACGCCCCGCAGGCAGCCCGCAAAGCGCATTTAATCGGCATGCCTCACATGCGCCATCCCGGGAATCGACCTGAACAGTTCCCATCAAAACCAATTCCTTCAGCATGGCTGTGACTGTCTGCATATCCTTCCCTAGTTCGCGCGCGATGGTCTCCGCACAAAGCGGACACTGCCTTTCCCTTAAAATATTCAGGATTTGCGAAAGCATCATGCCCCCTACACATAACCTAGAAGCACCCCGCATTGAAACACGGCAACAGCCATGCCCCATGCGATCGTGGTCTGGTAGATCGCAGAAAAAACAGCCCATCGTGCCCCAAACTCACTGCGAATCGTGCCCAACGTTGCAACACAGGGGACATAAAGCAACACGAATACAAGAAACGCTAAGGCCGAGAGCGGCGTGAAGTCGCGTTGAAGTGCCATGCCGAGTTCAGTATCCACATCGGACTCCTGCCCCGCAACCGTCAAGGGGATAAAGGGGGTGAAGGTGTCGAGCATGGCAAACGCAGCCTCGCCAGTTGCCACAACAAAGCCAGATCCGATCTCCTGTAAGCCTTGCCGAATCCCGATACCTTCATCGACATCGGAACTTCCATTCCCAGTATAAATTTGAGCCATTGTGGAGACCACGACCTCTTTGGCCACCAGCCCGGTAACCAGCGCGCCGCTTGTCTCCCAGGTACCAAACCCGGCCGGAGATAATACCGGCGCGATCGCGGCGCTGACCTCCCCAAACCAGCTCTGGCGCAAGTCCTGTACATCCAGCGGGAGGTTCAACAGCAACCAGATCACGACCGAAGCAGCCAGAATGACGGTGCCTGCGTTCTGAAGGAACCCGGATGTGCGCTGAGATACATACAGCCACAGACTGCGGAGGGATGGGATGCGGTAGGAAGGAAGCTCTAAAAGAAGGCTATTTTGCTCTCCATCATTCCTGAGGATCGTTTTCGATAGCAATCCAGCGGTGAGCACAGCAACCAGGATCCCGAGCGCGTACAGACTCCATACCACCCGATCAGCGTTGCGGCCAAAAAATGCAATCCCAAAGACAACATAGACCGGCAGGCGGGCAGCACACGACATCAGTGGAACCAGAAGCCCTGTGAGGATACGCTCCCGAAACGAATCAAGCGTTCTTGTGGCATAGATCGCCGGGACCGCGCAACCAAACCCGAGAATCAGCGCTACAAAGCTTTTGCCGCTCAAGCCGATGCGCCCCATAAGCCGGTGCATCACAAAAGCAGCTCGCGCCATGTAGCCGCTGTCTTCAAGGATCGCGATAAACAGGAACAATGCGATCAGTCCCGGCACAAAGACGAGCACGCCGCCAACACCGGCCACAACGCCATCCAGTACCAAACCCTGCAACCAGGTTGGCGCATGTACCAGCTCAAGTAGGCTGTGAATCCACGAGCTGATGGGTCCGCCAATTGCGGTATCGATCCAATCCAGATAAGGAGCCGAGACATTCACCACCAGGTTGAACACCAGGTACATGACGAGCAGAAAGATCGGGAAACCCAGGTACGGGTTGGTGACGATACGGTCCACCTTCTCTGAGATGGAGCTGCGCTGCTCGGGTTGATTGAGCGAACGGGAAACAACCCTGTTAACCAACGCATAGCGTTTATCAGCGAAGGCGATCTGGATGCCGTCTGGACAACTGGGTTCAAGGGTAATCTGGCTGTGCTGAACCTCGCGCAGAATCTCTCTCCCGCCCGGTGATGCTGACAGTCGCAAGTCCAGATCGGGCTCGCCCTCCAGTAGTTTAATCGCCAACCAGCGTGGTTCGAACTCTGCGAGGATTTGTGTGTGTTGCTCAATAATATTTTGAATCCGGGCGATCTCAGCCTCAAAATCCTCGCCATAATCAATCGTCCAGCGCGGTGAATTGACAGCGGTCATGCTACGGCTGACGCACTTTCCCGGCGATTAGCCCGTGCATTTAACGCCAGCACCTGCGTCGAAAGCAGATCCAGGCCCTCACCCTTTGTGGCAATCACACGCACCACGGGGATCCCTCCCAGTTCTTCGGACAGTGCGCCAGCGTCGATGGTTAGCCCTCTGGAATCTGCTACATCGCTCATGTTCAGCGCAAGGATGGTGTTCAACTCCAGTTCCAGCAATTGGACAACCAGATAAAGGTTGCGCTCAAGGTGTGCGGCGTCAACCACAATGACGATGACATCGGGAGGGGTGTTGAGCAGATAATCGCGCGCAATCGCTTCCTCGATGGAGTAGGCAGTGAGGCTGTAGGTCCCGGGTAGATCAATCACCGTGATTTCGCTCCCGTTGACTTTCCAGAGCCCCTGCTTGCGCTCGACTGTCTTTCCCGGCCAGTTACCTACATGTTGGCGCGCACCGGTTAGCGCGTTGAATACAGTTGTCTTCCCGGCATTCGGGTTGCCGGCAAGCGCAACGGTTATTCCAGTCATCGATTCAAGCCCCTAACCAGAAAGCCCTTTGACTTCATCGGTCACTACGATCTCCCTGAACCTATCGCCTTCACCGGCGACCAAGCTTGTGCCACCTACTCTGCTGGCCCTGATCCTGGCCCGCATGATATATCTGGCGCACGCGTAGTGATTCCGCCGAGTTGCGATCGATCGCCAGACGGGTCCCGCGTACGCGTACCAGCAAGGGTTGGCTTTTCGAACATTGCAAAACCCACACTAACGTCCCGGGCGTTAGGCCCAATTCAGCCAGTCGCTGAGCCAGGCGGCCATTCGACCGATAGGCCACGATCTCCACCTTGCTGCCCTCGCTCACTTCACTGAGTGCCAGTATCTGGTTGTTCCCATCGGGTGGATGTTCCGACATCTGGTTCTCCCTCATTCGGGCATCACGATAATATGACTTGCGACCTGGCGACCAAGCATGAGCGTCTCGGATCCCAGATCCAATTCGATCGGTCCTTCAAAGGGTTCCACGGCTCCTATTTGGACCTTCGTCCCCGGGCCGAGATCGCGATCTTGTAGATAGCTGAGTATCTCCGCAGATGGACTCTGGATGCGCAAGATGGCGCCCCCCTCACCCGGTTTCATGTCCACAAGGCAGATGCCGTCCGCAACCTCCACGCGACCGTCCGGGCCCGGAATTGGGTTTCCGTGCGGACATGTTTGCGGGTGCCCTAAATAATCTGCCAATGCATCGGCCACCTCGTCACCCGTGGCGTGTTCGAGTTCACAGGCGAAAGCGTAGGCCTTCTCCCAGCTCAGCCCGAGTTGATCGGAGAGGAAGTGTTCCCAGAGCCGGTGGCGACGGAGGACGGCGTTCGCCTGCCGCGCTCCTTCAGCGGTCAGACGCACGCCCTTATAGGGGAGATGCTCAACCAATCCTTGCGCCTCAAGCTTGTGCACCATTTCGCTGGCGGACACAGTCGAGATGACCAGGTGATCCGCCAGCGCGGTTACGGGCACCACACGATCAGCTTCCGAGAGCTCGGCTATGCTTTTAAGATACATCTCGGCGCTTTCAGAAAAACTATGCCGCTCTTTCATCCTGATCTCTCCAACACAAATAAGGTGGCCCATGAACTATAAGTTAGGCATACCTTATATTATGCGGCGGGCTTTGCCATTGCAGGTGTCAGGTGTCACACCTTCGGACAGTCACCTATCACCTGCGCCATCAACCATACGGAGAAGAGCGAGGCTATCCCGGTTAGGGCGATCCGTGTAGGTGACTTGAACTGCGGACGAGTGTATAGAGTGCGCGCTTCGTTGAGGGAATTATTCAATCGGGGAAGGGGATGCGTCCACGACGAAGCCATCCCGGCCGTGGAACTCGATGTATTTCACCCGCCCGGGCTCTAAATAGAACTGCGCCGTGTAGGCATGCCCTGCAAAGTTGATCTGCACCTCATAGGGACCGGCGGGCAAGTCGCTGATGGCGAAGTTTTCGTTGTAATACGAATCCGAGTGGAGCGTTGCCTCATCTGCATAGGACCAGACATTCCAACGCTGGCCGGTCTCCAGCGATTCAATCTGGAGTAAAAACTCAAACAAGGGACGCCCATAGGTGTTTTCCAGCCGGCCAGCCAGCACACCCCACCCCTCGGGCGGCACGATCCATAGCTCGGGGTTGCGCGTGCTGAAATAGCGGTTCTCGCCCAGGCGCACCTCGAAGTGAAGGTGTGGGCCGCTGGCATCGCCCGTCTCACCCACCATGCCCAGCACATCGCCCATGGCAACCCGCTGGCCCTGCCATACATCCACCGACCCCAGATGGGCGTAGACGGTATAGAGCTGCTTGTCTTCATAACCAAAATCATGACGGATGGCCACAGACATACCATAGGGGTCGCTGCGATCTTCAACCCCCCTGTACAATCCATAACCTGCCCAAACGACCTCGCCCGGACCTGTTGCGATGACCTGTGTATAGCGGGCGGCGCTAATATCGATGCCGGTGTGGAGGTCCTCGTAGCCGAGAAGCGTGCTGCCATAGCGGTATTGTGTATTCGGCCAATTGACCTCATTGGAGGCGATCGGCCTGCCAAGGAAGAAATGATCCCATGGTGTCAACGCCCAGGGTGGTGGGTAGGGAGGCGGCCGCCAATCAAAATCAGGT
>JBFFMI010000055.1:0-14097 GCA_041554155.1 Anaerolineales bacterium | reverse complement strand
GTTGCGCTGCTGATCATGCAGATGATCTTTCTGGCGTTTGGCATATTCCTCGGCTGTGCGATGAAACAGCATAAACGGGCAAGTTCGGTGGCGGTGTCCGTATTGCTTGTAACCTACTTTATCTCCATCATCGCTGGCTTGAAGCAAGACTGGACCTTCTTGAACTACTTATCGCCCTTCAAATTCTTTGATCCGGCGATCCTGCTGCGCGACGCCAGCTTCGACTTGACCTCGCTGGCTTTGTCAGGCGGGTTGATCGTGATCTTGATCACCGGCGCCTATCTAACCTATGCCAGGCGGGATCTGTATATCTAAGTCCTTTCCGGCATGCCAACGATAGCTCCCAGCCAGTTCATCGGGGGCTTTTACCCTGGCCTTCAGGCGGCAGCCCGATCGGTTGTCCGTGCCCCACGACAGTTTGCGGCTGAAGGAGGCGAGTCAGCTGCTTTGTTGGCTTGTGGCTGGTTGTCAAACTCATATGATGAAATCACTTGCTGGGAAGACCAAGACGGCAGTTTACACCCAACTCAGCAAAGGGGTGTTATAACTTTCTCCAGCGGGATTTGCATGCAGTAGAAACCAGAGAGAAGAGATAGCATGAGCTTTGACCCAAAGGATGTTGACCCGAAATCGGAGAGCATTGGATTAAGGGAACCACTCACCGTTGACCGTGTGCGCGAGCTCTGGTCTAAAACGTACAACAGCGAAGGAAAGCCAGACTGGGCACATATTTTCCCTTACTACCACGATGACATCATCTTCCAGGATAGCATTCAGCGCATCGAGGGTATCGAGGCCTTCAAGGCGCTGTGTGAGCGTCTAGCTTCGCGCTGTGAACAACTGCAAATGCATCTCTCTTCCATCGTACAGAGGGAGAACGAGATATTCTTTGAATGGAAGATGCAGATGATGTTCAGGCGCTGGCCCAGTGCACCCATCTACGGTTGTTCCAAACTCACGCTTGCTGAGGATGGCCGGATCATCCAGCAACGTGATTATTTCGATCTCTGGGGTGATATCTTCAACGAGATTCCCTATCTTCACCGTCGCTATCGAAGGTTCATGCACCGGTATTTCGGTTAGGTTTTCTAGATGCAGCTTCCCGAAGAATTTCAATTCATGGTCAACGCCCGTAAACCGCAGAAGACGACCGACACCCGCATGGATGGTAAGCTTTGCATCATCACCGGGGCGACTTCAGGCGTAGGCTTTGAAACCGCTTGCCGGCTGGCTGAAGGCGGGGCGGACCTCGTTTTGGTCTGTCGCAATCCGGCTAAAGCCAGGCAACTGCAGACGGCGGTGATGCAGGCGCATGGGACGAACGTTGACGTCGTGATCGCTGACTTCACGCAGCTTGACCAGGTTCGGGACGCTGCTCGAGAAATCCTTGACCAGCATCCCAGGATTGACATCCTGATCAACAATGCTGGCCTTCACAACACACATCTTGTGTTGACCGATGAAGGGATCGATCAGGTATTCTACGTAAACCATCTGGCCTCCTTTCTGCTGACCCGGTTGCTGCTCGACAGGCTGAAGAGCAGCGCGCCGGCGCGCATTATTCAAGTTAACTCTCAGGGTCATCGTTTTGGTGGACTGGACCTGAATGATCTAAACTGGGAGCGACGTCGTTACAAAGGCCTTCAAAGCTATGGGGCATCCAAGGTTGCACAATTGATCACGGTTTGGGAGCTGGCAGAAATGCTCGAGGGGACCGGGGTCACGATTAACGCCATGCATCCCGGTGAGGTCCGCACGAACATTGGAATGAACAACGGGCTGCTCTACCGCTTGTATAAGCGCTACATCTTGTGGTGGTTCCTGAAAGACCCGAAAATCTCCGGGGAAGCGATTTATTACCTGGCTGCCGCACCAGAGATGCAAGAAGTGAATGGGCGGTTCTTCAATAAGACGATTGATGAAAAGCCAGCAGTATATGCGCTGGATCGTACCCTGGGGAAGCCGGTTTGGGAGATCAGCGAGAGGCTGACCGGGCTTGCGGGTTTATCCTGATTGCCACGTGCCTACCGTCAAGACTTCCAGCCTGAAAGCGGTGAAAACCATAGTACATTTAGAGTATCGCACTTTGTGGAGAACGAGAAACCTCGTACGTAGGAGTGGGCATGGACGCTGACGCCATCGTCGTTGGCGGCGGGATAGCCGGTTTGACCGCTGCAGCTTATCTGGCTCGGGCTGGAAAAAGCGTCATTGTATTTGAAAAAAGTTCACACTTCGGCGGATTGGTGAGCACCTTCGAACGTGAGGGTTTTCATTATGAAGGCGGGATCCGGGCCATCGAAAACTCAGGCATCGTCTTCCCCATGCTGAAGCAGCTTGGCCTGGAGCTCGAATTTACGACGAACCATATCTCGATTGGCCTCGAGGATCAAGTCGTCCGGCTCGAATCGGAAGAAAATGTCCAGGACTATCAGGGGCTTCTGGCGCAATTCTATCCAGAGCGGGAAGATGAGATCGATGCCATCTTCGATCAGATTCGCAAGATCATGCACTATATGGAAGTCCTCTACGGTATCGACAACCCGGCTTTCCTCGATGTTAAGGAAGATCGGGACTACTTCATCAAAGTGATCTTTCCCTGGATGTTCAAATACGCCTTCGCGGTCCCGAAAATCAATAAGATGAACGAGCCGGTTGTCGATTACCTTAAGCGCTTCACGCAGGATCAGCGCTTGATCGACATCATCACCCAGCACTTTTTCGCCGATACACCGGCCTTTTTTGCGCTGAGCTATTTGAAACTTTATATGGATTACCACTACCCGATGGGGGGCACGGGTAAGCTGATTGAGGCGCTCGAAACCTTTATTCACGATCATGGGGGGATCCTGCGTACGGAGGCGGAGATCGACTCGGTCGATCCGGAACGCAACGTGCTCAAGGACACCCAAGGCACAATCCATTCCTATCGCAGGTTGATCTGGGCAGCCGATTCGAAAGTCCTTTATCGGTCGATCGATGCTGAGATGATCACCGAAGCAGGCTTGCGGCAAGCCGTGTTGGATCGCAAGGAGTTCCTCGCCGATAAAACTGGGAACGATTCGATCTTCACCCTCTACGCCGCGCTGGATCTACCGCCGGAATATTTCTCCAGCAAGGCCAGCGAACATTTGTTTTACACGCCCAGCCGGATCGGCGAATCAAAAGCTGGCCCTGTTCCGCTCGATGGGGATGTGGCGACGATCAAAGGATGGTTGCGTGAGTTTTACGCGCTGACCACCTATGAGATTTCCTGTCCTGCTATGCGGGATCCAAGCATGGCACCAGAGGGAAAAACCGGGTTGGTTGTCAGTATGCTCTTCGACTATCGCCTCGCCAAGCGGATCGATGAAATGGGCTGGTATGACGAATTCAAGACCTTCAGCGAGGAGCAGATCCTCGCAACGCTGGATGGCTCGCTCTATCCCGGTATTAAGGACGCCGTGCTGCACCGCTTTTCGGCTACCCCGGTCACGATTGCGCTGCGGACGGGGAACACCGATGGCGCGATCACTGGCTGGGCGTTCACCAACCATCCACTACCCGCCGAGAGCAGCTTGCCGATGATCGCGCGATCGATCCGAACGCCGATCCCACGGATCTACCAGGCCGGGCAATGGACGTACAGCCCCGCGGGCTTGCCCGTCTCGATTTTGACCGGTAAGTTGGCTGCGGATCGAGTGATCAAAGAGCTGAAATGAGGCCATTTCATCACCTCTCGGTAGGTTGAACCCGAGTCATATCACCCTCTGCTATCTTCAGAAAATACATATCCTGACTTGCATGCCTGTCAATGAGCGTTGATACTGAGCTCAAGCCTCTCTTGAGGGATAAGATGAGCATGCATTCCGATCCGTATAATCGATCAACCGAGTTGATGTTGTGGATTATTCTGAATCTGACCGCAGCAGGGGTAAGTACCTTCGCAATAGGCGGGTTTGGCGCGTTGGAGGGTGAAACCCTGCTTGATCAGATCGTCGGAATAGGTGGGGCTCTGATGATGATGGGAGGCCCCCTCCTTATCACCTTACTGCAGTGGATCTCCATTCGACGTATGAACATCTCGCAACTGGGGATTCTCTGGGTTGTCACCGGTTTGGTCGGTTCACTCCTGGCTTTTCTGGTCGTGGGTATATCCGGGCTGGGTCTTGGGAATTACCCAACGCAAACGGAGTATTTCTACTTCGCCATCCTGGCCGTAAGCGAGCATTACGTGATCCTGGGATTTGTGCAGGGAGTCTTGTGGTGGTTGCGTGATCGAGAAAACATACGTCGGGCGATGTTGTGGGTAATCCTCCATGGAACCGGGTTCATCCTTGTTGCCTACATTGCCTACCACCTGATCTATACCTTCGCCTTCAATCTCTCCCTGACAATCGTCGGTAGTCTAATCATGATGGCCGTTGTCTTCTCCCTGAGCGGAATGGTTTTATCGCACGCTCGACGACAAGAGATCATTGCTGGCTCAGCAAAATGATAGATAGCCAGGATTCGCAGTGATCTGGTCGATGGTCAGCCATCCCTTAAAACCAGCGTGCAACAGCTTGTAGATGCATAAAGAAAACGGCGGGATCGATTAACTTTGAGAGGTCTACCTATTATCCGGTGGGAACCAGCTGGGTTATTGAGCCGGTTGTTCATGTCCAAGCACACCGGCGGTTCTTTGGCTAGATCTCGTTCGATCAGATCAGGAAGCCGTGGCAGGATGAGGGCGCGGCGGCGTTGCCCACAATCCGGCGAAAGCTAACACAGCCAGTACACTTGCGATCACGATCAAAGAGAGCCGAAAATCCCCGAAGCGGTCGTAAGCCAGCCCCATAAGGAAGGGTCCAACACTGCTTCCGGCAACACTTGCCGTCCACATGCTGCCGCGTATGTATCCCAGATGGGTTCGCCCGAAATAGCGTACCCAGACGGTATTCGAAAGGCCGCCGAATAACCCTAAGCCCAAACCGAGGGTGAGCGTATAGGACAGAACAGCGATATCAGGAGGCAGGAAGAGTAGAGCGCTGACAGCCAGGGAGTACAACCCCAGCGCTCCAACAACCAACCACCTTAAAGCGATGCGATCCGCCAAGGCGCCGCCAAGGATCTGGAAAATTGCCGAGGCGATCATTAAGAGCGAGAACATCCCTGCCGCAGCTTCCTCAGACAGCCCCAGCTCCGTGAAGATAGGAAGCAGGTTGAATGTGATGGCTGTAGCGATGGCAGCCCAGGCGATCCAGCTCAGGACCAATATCCAATACGAGCGCGTGCGCATGGCTTCTTTCAAGCTGAGATCCCTTGCGGGATCCAATGCTTGCAGCTTGGCCTTCACAGGGCCCTCTGGCGTATTGCCTCCTTCGATGGCTTCGCCGATATCTTCAGGACGTCCGACATAGATGAAAAGTGCCAGCGGGAGCATCACGCCTAGCACGACTGCGCCGGCGAGCATATAGGTCTCGCGCCATCCGATCTGCTTGATAATCGCAAGCACACCGATGGGAATGCTCCCGATGAGAAGGCGGACGACGACGTTCTTGATCCCCGAAACCCTGCCCAAACGCTCACGAAACCACATCGCCAGCATGTTGGTGGAGAGCAGTTCCAGGGCGCCCTGACCGAACATCCGTAAGAAGAAAAAGGCCAATGTCAGCATGAAGAGACCGTTGACTTGCGCGATGAAGACGCAGGCAAGGCTGAAGAGCACTACGACCAGGATCAGCATGCGTCGGATCCCAACCCGATCCGACCAATAACCGATGGAGGGTTGGGCCACCGACGCCAGGAGGGTGCCCAACATGTATGAGCCAGTGAGCTGGCTCAGGCTCACATCGAGCGCCTCCCGGAAGGAGGGGTTAAAGACCGACACCATGTAGGTCTGACCAGGGCTGGAGGCAAAGCTACCGAGAATCGAAACTGGCAGAATGAGCCATCCATAGAAGAAACGCAGCCGTCTGGCCAACCAGTGTGATTTTGTCGCGTGCTGGTTTGCTGAATCCATAAGTGAGTATTGTAAAGCGTTTGGCGTGTGTTCGCGGCGCAGCCCCCACCTGCCAGAGTTTGTCATCACCGCTGCTTAGTCAAACGCATCCTCCTTTTTGCGCCAAAGATCCGTTATCATGAGGCCCATGAAGAGCAAATCACGCTGGCTTTTATCGGTCCTGCTCGCCGCAGCACTCATTACAGCTTGTTTGCCGATTGTCGAGCTGGCACCCACGCGAAGGGCCGCTGGTGAGCTGCCGCAAGGGACCCAGGCGCTGCCGCCAGCTTTCACGCCTACAATCCCACCCCCACCTACGATCACGCCAGCACCAACACCTGATTCGCCTGTAGAAGACCAGCGACTGGGGCTGTTACCGGCGTACGGGGTTGATATCGTCAGGCTTAGGGAGGCAACGCGTTACTGGATCGAGATCGAGATCAACTTCGCTGATCAAGGGCGGTCAGCTTTCGTTGACGGGCGGGTGCGCATCCTCTTCACCAACCCCTTAGAAGATCGACTGGGGGAGATCGCTCTGATGTTGTGGCCAAACAATCAACAGTATGCCGCCAGTATGGTTGCCGGACCAGCGTTGATCCAGGGTGAGGTGGTCGAGGGCCAGGCGATGAGCGGGGACCCGGCTCTGATATTTGATCTACCCCGTTCGATCGGTCCAGGAGAAGCGTTGGATCTAAGCCTGCCTTTCCAGGTCGAAATCGAGCAAATGAACGCCATGGGACCACGGCGTATGGGAATCACAGAGGGCGTGCTGCTGGCGCCGACCTTTTACCCGCTGGTGCCGCCTCTGGTGGAAGGCGTGTGGCAGACGGCGGATGCACCAGCGGGTGGGGATACGACCAATTCTGACATTGCCTTGTATCAACTCGAGGTCACCTGGCCTTCTGATTTGGCATTGGTCGCGTCAGGAGTAGAGATCGATCGTCGGGAGAACGGTGATACCAGCATCGCTACGATTGTCAGCGGGCCCATGCGCGACCTCGCGTTCGCGTTAGGGCCATTCGTTTCTGACAGCCTTGTACTCGATGATGTCGAGTTGAAGGCCTGGGTATTACCGCAGCATCAGGAAGATATGGATGTTTTGCTGGAAGCCGCTGGAGTGCAGATTGAACTCCTGGGCGAGTTGTTGGGTCCGTATCCCTACCCCGAACTGGATCTGGTGGACGCGCCCGGTGCCTTTGGCGGGATCGAGTACCCCGGTTTGGTCTACCTGGGAACGCTGGGAACCAGTTGGGTGATCGAGCCGACCGTACACGAGGTGGCGCATCAGTGGTTCTATGGTTTGATCGGGGGCGATCAGATCAGGGAGCCGTGGTTGGATGAAGCCGCGGCGACTTATGCAGAAGCGCTCTATTATGAGGCGGCGCGCGGGGCGGGGCGTGGCACCGGTTTCCTCAGCGAGTTGCGCGCCATAGTGCGGAGTCAACCAAACCCCGCGCTGCCGATTGGCCTGGCGGTGGGGGATTACCAGAGCGAGTTCGAATACGCAGCGATGGTGTACTTCAAGGGCGCCTTGTTTTTCGATGCCTTGCGAAATGCGTTGGGCGAACATGCTTTTAAGGTTTTTCTACGGGAGTACTTCGAGGCCTATCGCTTCGGCATTGCTGATAGTGCAGGGTTTCAGCAGATTGCCGAGCGGTCATGCTCCTGTGACCTGGCAGAGATCTTCGACTTGTGGGTATACGAGGGCGGGACGATCCTCGAGCTTGAGTAAGCCGCTCCCCCGGCTGTGTTTCTTACTCTCCGCCGGGCTCGCGATCTTCCCTGCGAGCGAGCGCCATGGAAAACGAAATGCCGATTCCGGCGCCGATAGCGATCCCGATAGCAATGTTATCCAGTGCGATGCCAAGGGCGATACCGACACCCAGGCCGATTGCCAGGCCGGCAGGGTTAAAGCTGGATCCATCTTTCATATCCTTGGCCATTTGAACAATTCTCCTGAGAGAGATTTAGCGCACTGGATCCTGCGTGCCCGCACCAAGGCTCCTGGTTTCACGATCCACATTGGCTACCGTTTTTCGTAGCGGATCAAACATGGACGTCCTGGCCGACTTGTGGCGGCGCTCCGGTCGGGTTGCGGATCAGGATCCAGTAGTTCCAGCTCGTAGCGTTTCAACAGCAAGCTGAAGATCACTTTCATCTCGGTGTAGGCGAAATTCATGCCCAGGCATTTATGCGGGCCTCCGCCGAAGCCAACCAGTGCGTAGGGATGCGACCGATCCTCCTGGCGCTCGGGTCCAAAGCGGCTTGGGTCCCACTCGTCTGGTTTGCTGAACACCTCGGGGATTCGATGGGAAACCGCAGGTGAAAGGAACACCACCCAACCCTTGGGGATGTGATAACCGTTGAGGTCAAATGGTTCCTGAACGGTGCGGATCAGCATCGAGGCCACCGGGTCGGTGCGTTCGGTTTCGTGTAACGCCCAGTCCAGCTTGGCAAGCTTACGTAGTGTTGCTTGATCGATCGTTTCATCCGTGGGAACATGTTCATCGATCTCAGCATAAATCTCGCTGGTGAATGTGGCATGTTGCAGCATCCTCACCAGCGCCCAGCTACCATGTCCGGCTGTGGTTTCATGCCCGGCGAAGACAAGGCCCATAATCAGGGTGCGGATGATCTCCGCCGGGGCCGGCGACCCATCCGAGTAGGTGGAATCGAGAAAGACCTGCATGAAGTCATCATATCGTTCAGGGTCAGCGCGACGTTGCTGGATTACACCGTCAATGAGAAGCTCCAATTTCTTGCGGGCACGATCGCGTCGGATAAAACGCGGCAAGGGTAGGTTGGTGGGTAGCAGGAACTCGATCCCGGCTGCCAGATCGCGATAAAGGTCAGCAAAGTGATCACCAAGCTGTTCGCGGAAAGATTCCCCCAGGAGGGCGCTGGCCGCGATGTACATCGTCAGCCGCTCCATCGAGCCGACCAAATCGAACTGGCCCTCATCAGCCAGGGTATCCAACCAGCGTTGCGTTTCCTGCTTCATCACCTGCACGTAGCTGGCCATCATCTTTCCTCGGAAAGCCGGCTGCATGATGGCTTTCTGCTCCAGGTATTCTTCGTGCCCAGCGACGAAGAACACGCGCTCACCAAACATGGGGATCAAGAAGCGGTAGCCCTCCTGCATGGTGAAGAGCTTATCCGTCTGCTCGAGCACAAAGCGATTGTGATCCGGACCGATCAACGCCAGCGCCGGCTTGAGACCGAGTTGGAAGCGGAAGATGTCACCGAATTCATCGTAGCCGCGTTGTAATAGGGCGACTGGATCGCGGGCGAAATCAAGGGCACTCCCAAGCAGCGGAAGCCCGGAAAGTTTTGGGATGCTGGTTTCAGGCATTTCACTCCCTTTGTGAAATCTAGAGCATGCTATCGTATTGTGATTCTACCTGATGCTCATCATAAAGGGTGGGATCATGGTAAATGAAAGCGCTGTTTGAAGGCGAACCTGACCATTTTGAAGCATTCGTCAGGGAATTTGAGTCGGACAGCACAATGGGATCGTGGCATACTTCATATAAGATAGGAGTCGATAGTGCCGTACGGGGACCCAAGGGAGAAGGATGGGAGATGACGATCAAGGCTCAATTGCTTGAAATATTGGAGAAGAGCAAGGAGGCGGATGAGGCGTTTCTTGCCAGTCTAAGCGATGACGAAAAAGTCGAAACAGGGCGCTTTGAACGCTGGACTGCCAAGGATAATCTGGCGCATGCAAGCTACTGGTCCGACATGCGCGCCAGACAGGCTATGGCGTTTGTTCGGGAAGAGGACTTCGGTCCAGCCCCTCAATATGAGCAAGCCAATGTTGAGGTATATGATCGATATGTTGAGAGTCCCTGGGATGAGGTGTTGGCCTTGGCAGAGCAGGGAAACGCCCGGATGCTGGAGGCGGTCCAGGGTATGGATGAAGAAGCGCTCAACAGGCCTTCGGCTGTATCGGAAGGGACTCCGATGTGGCAGTGGCTCCTGGGCGTAGCTTTTACGCATAAGCTGGCACATTTCTGCGTATTTTATGAACAGCACGGACACAAGCAGGTTGTCAGCCGCTTGTGGAGGCAGTGGGCCGAAGCCGTTTCCCCATTGGATGCAGGCCCAGATTGGCAGGGTGGGG
This sequence comes from Anaerolineales bacterium, assembly GCA_041554155.1. Lineage (GTDB taxonomy): Bacteria > Chloroflexota > Anaerolineae > Anaerolineales > E44-bin32 > E44-bin32. The sequence goes on along the minus strand of JBFFMI010000055.1, from coordinate 4,015 downwards.
TGCACTACAACGCCGCCTGCAGCCTGGCTCTGGTAGGGGAGGTGGAAGCCGCGCTGGACGAATTGAAACTGGGCATCGAGCTGAGACCTGGGTTGAAGGGTTGGTCGAGACTCGATTCCGATCTTGCCTCGCTGCACGACGATCCGCGCTACAAGGAGCTGTACGCACCGGCATACTGGTGGGAGGCGCTGGAATCCGGGCCGCTGCATGAAGCGCTTGCGGACCAATGGCTGCGGACTTTTTTTATGCTGCGTAACGCCATAAAGTCGCTGCCTGAAGCGGATTGGCTGGAAGGTGAATCGCTCTACCAGCGGCCGGTTAGCTTGGCGCTGCACATCCTGCAATCGACCGATGGATACACCGCCCTGGAACCCGGCGAAGGGTCGAAAGATCCGCTGACACAGATCAATTGGCAGGAGCGTGACACATCGAAGTTGCCCTCACAGATTGCTGTACTGGCCTATCAGGACGTCGTTGAAAAGCGGATGGCGAAGCTGCTTGTGAAAGCCGAGCTCGAAGCTGAGGAGAGGTTGTTCGCCTGGACCGGGAAGACGATCCTTAGCCGGATCATGTACACGCTTCGCCACGCGCAACATCACCTGGCCGATCTGGCGATGGAGCTGAAACGGCGCGGTTATGAACCGCCCAACTGGGAGTAGTGTCTGGCGTAGGACAAAACACGACGCGGCCTGTGATGGGTGTCCTTGACCGGGACTCATACGACAAACTAGAATCTATTTGTTCGACAAAGCCAGCAAGCGCGTCTGATCATCTGACGCCACATTCACTTAGGAGCCAAACCACATGCCTGATTTTCTCTTCCGCGGGACTATGGAAGAACTCGATCCTGAGTTGCATCAGGTTACTCAAATTGAGGCTGAACGCCAATTCCGCAAACTGATCCTGATCCCATCCGAGAGCGCCGCCCCGCTGGCGGTGCGAGAAGCGCTCTCAACCGCTTTCCAGAACGTATACGCCGAAGGCTATCCACCCGAGGGGACCCGCGCGATGACCGAGGCGGAGATTCTCGATCACGAGTTGCGATTGGCCGAATATCGGCGCTACTCTGATCCGCGCTACTACAAAGGCGTCGAGTACGCCGACACGGTTGAGGCCCTGGCCCGCCGCCGATGTGCCGAGGCGTTTGCTGCCAATGGCACAGCGCCGGAAGACATCTACGTCAACATGCAAGCGCTCTCCGGCGCGCCGGCCAACAATGCTGTCTATCACGCGCTCATGGAGTTGGGTGAGACCGTGCTGGGTATGAACCTGCTGCACGGGGGCCATCTGTCCCACGGCTCATCAGTCAACCGTTCGGGACGCTACTACAACGCCGTGCATTACACCGTGGATCCGGAGACCGAGCGGCTTGACTACGACCAGGTGCGAGCGATCGCGCTTGAATCTGCGCCGAAGATGATCATCGCCGGCTTCTCCTCCTACCCATGGTCGGTCGATTGGGCCCAATTCCGGGCTATCGCCGACGAGGTAGGGGCTTATTTGCTGGCTGATATCGCCCACGTTGCCGGCCTGGTCGCGGCCGGCGTTTACCCTTCGCCCGTGGGCATCGCCGACGTGGTGACCTTCACCACGCATAAATCGCTCTGTGGCCCGCGCGGCGCTGCAATCCTGACGACCAAGCGAGCGCTGGCGCGCAAGATTGATCGCGCCGTGTTCCCGGGAGAGCAGGGGGGGCCTCATGTGCATAAAATGGTCGGGCAGGCGCTGGCCTTCAAGCTGGCGCGCACCGATCAGTTCAAGAAGCTGCAAAAAGGGATCGTCGAGAATTGTGTTGCCTTCACGAAGAAACTTGAACTGGAGGGCTTCAGAATCCCCTTCGGCGGTACCGATACGCATTTGATGAACCTGGACTGCAGTTCAGTCGTTGGGGAGGATGGCACGTCACTCTCCGGCGATATGGCCGCGCGCATCCTTGACGTGGCCGGGATCGTCGTCAACCGCAACACCATCCCCGGGGATAAGAGCGCACTCGACCCCTCCGGTATTCGCATGGGCAGTTCCTGGGTGACCCAGCGTGGCTTCGGTGTGGGGGAGAGCGAACAGCTGGCGGTCCTGATCGCAAAACTGCTTAAAGCATGCAAGCCATACAGTCAGGCCGGTCGACGGCGCCCGTTGCGACGGGCCAAGGTGGACTTCGAAGTTCTAAACGAAGTCAAAGAAGGCGTACGAGAGCTAGCCCTGGCGGCCGGGATCGACTTCGAGCCGAGCTCGCATGCCTACCCCCATTTTTACTATCTCGATGATGTGATGCCCGATGCAGCGTACCTGCAGGTGTCGCTGCGGGGAGAGGTGGAAGCCTTCTTGCGCTGGGCGACCTCGGCGCGACCGGGTGAGATCAAACCCGGTGGTGCCATCAAGACTCAATTGAGCATGCCCGAGGGGCAGGTGGAGGCCGTGATCGAACGTCCCAAAGGCGATGGCAGTTGGACTTTGACGCTTCCCGGCGGCTCGGCCGGGGCTGCCATAGCCTGGCTGCGCGATCTTTCCGATGGTTATGTGACTGTAGATCCCGACGATCTGCATAGGAAGCTGCCGGGCCCGGTCGCGGTGCAGGTGATCGGCGGGGCAGATTCATTCCCCAAGGCCGAGGTGGATGATGCTGGCGTTGGGAAGCCATGGAGCTTGTTGTCGGTCGATGCACAGGGTGAACCCCTGCCTGCATTCGAATGGAGCGAGGCCGAAGTGGAAATGAAGGCGACGGCCTTGAACGAAGTCCACCGCCAGATGGGCGCGAAGATGGTACCTTTTGCCGGGTGGGATATGCCGGTCTGGTACAGCTCAGTGCTTGAAGAGCACAATGCTACGCGGAATGCGGCTGGACTCTTTGATGTGAGCCACATGGGCGTCTATCAGGCTGAGGGACCCAGTGCCTGTGCCTTCCTTGACAGCGTGGTGACCAATGACGTGGCCGCGCTTGAGGTAGGGCATTCGCATTACACGCAGTTCCTCACTCCGACGGGTCATGTGATCGACGACTGCATGATCTACCGGCGAGCGGACCAGGTCTATCTGGTTGTCGTGAACGCATCGAACGATGATAAGGATTGGGCCTGGCTCAACGCGGTCAAGAAGGGCGAGGTGTGCGTGGATGAGACGCGTCCGTGGGCGCTGGCCTTCGGGCGTGATTGCACGCTGCGCAACTTGCGTGATCCCAAAGATGGCGCTGACCAGCGTGTTGATATCGCATTGCAAGGCCCACGGAGCCGCGAGATCCTGCTCGCCATGGGTTGCGAAGATGATATTGCCGAGCTGCTGAAGAAGCTACCCTGGGCCGGTGTGATGGAAGGTGTATTTGGCGGTATCGATCTGGTGGTCAGCCGCACCGGCTATACGGGGGAACGGGTGGCCTTCGAGTTGTTCGTGCATCCGGATAACAGCGTCGAGCTATGGCAGGCGCTGCTGGAGGTTGGCGAACCCCTCGGGTTGAAATCAGTCGGTTTGGGGGCGCGCGATTCGCTGCGCACCGAGGCCGGATTGCCGCTTTACGGTCATGAGATGGCAGGCGAGATGGACCTTGGCGTGGGGCACGCAGGTTTCGCCGCCTATGTGAAGACCTACAAACCCTGGTTCATCGGACGTGCAGCCTACCTGGCGCAGGAGGCCGAGCGGACCGGCGAGGTGACGCGCTTCCGCTTCAACGAGAAGGGCGTGCGTATGGCACATGCTGGCGACCCGGTGGTGGATGGAAGGGGGCGCGTGATCGGGGTGGTCACTTCCTGTGCTGTGGACTCAGAGGGTTTCTTGCTGGGGCAGGCCTACCTGGAGAAGAAGTATCTCCAGCCCGGCACGCCGATCGCTGTGTTCCAGAGCGCCTCCGATAAGCAAGGGGTGGCGCCGTCGGCGCTCGCTATTGGAGATCGGGTTTCCATCCCCACGCCGGCGACCGTGTTAAAACGCTTTCCATAATGTGTACATCGATATGCTCGTTTAAGGGCCAGGACTCCTGGCCCTATTTCTTGTTATGTAGTTAATTCGGGTGCTTGTCTAATAAGTG
>JBFFMI010000054.1:0-14252 GCA_041554155.1 Anaerolineales bacterium | reverse complement strand
TCGCTCCATAATATCGTTCAAATTCTTTTAAATTCTTTTTTATTATTTCTGAGTTTTTATTATTTCTGGCAACGGTTGGGTCAACTACGCAGATATTGGGTTCGAAAGAGGAAATCCAACCAGATGAAAACGATACTGCCGGTCGATGCAAAAACAAGGATGGCGTTACCGACCGTAAATTTCTCAAGCGTGGTATCGAATAATATGATTGTGATGACGGTGCTGGCAATACCAACCAGGAGTGAAACTGCCCAAACGATGGCCCGACGTGTGTTCATGCTACCCTCACCTGAAATCTCGCGTTGTGACGTTTCCAGCCGGCATTCTATCGTAGCCAGGGAAGTGCGTCAAGCAGGGCTGTCTCTATCCAGTATGATGGTTTAGAAGCTCCTTCACCAGTAACTCAAGGTCCTGGGCCGAGAAGGGCTTGGCAAGAAAAGCTGTGGCACCAGAATCGAGTGCCGTTTGACGGTCTTCAGACGTCGCTTTGGCACTGACAATTGCCATAGGGGTCGCAGCCCATTGCGGCTGCTGGCGTAGATGGCGCACAAAGCTCAACCCATCCATATCCGGCATCATGACATCTGTGAGAATCAAATCAGGTGCGGCATGATCAAGGACTTCAAGCGCTTGCCTGGCATTTAAGGCATAGCGAGCCTCATACCCCAGTTCTTTTAAAATTTCACAAACGACGTTACAAAAGGCCATCTCATCGTCAACAACGAGGATGAGATGCCAACCCTGTTCAGGTTGTTTTTGAATGGCGTTCAAAGGTTCCTCACTATATTCAAGCGCCCTTCGCCTTCAAACGGCGTGCAGCGTTATGCCAGGATGTTGCAAGAAGGATTCCTGCTGAGCTGGGTAAGCTGCACATCGGAATGGTTTGTGGTGCAATCGATCGGGGAGTGGGGATCATGATCATCACTTGATCAGGTGAAAGTAACGATTGGCGTATTTTTTACCATTCATTGTAGGATACCGTAATCACATCGGAGGCGCGTAAATCGTTTGCATCAGTTGAAATCGTCGGCGGCTTCGACACGTGGTCTTGGTTGTATCCTTCTCTTTGCCACCTTTTGGCTGGGGTTTTCTTTGGTTTGGACCTATATGGCCTGGCGAGGTGGCGGCGCGATGGCCTTATTTGGGGTGCCTTTCATCGCTATTGGCGTGTTCCTGATGGTCCTGGCATTATGGAGAAAAATCACCGGGGTTAAAATCGCACCACCCGTGGTGCTCGTGTCCAATCCAGCACCAGCCCTGGGTGAGAAGATCCGGGTTGAGTGGGAGCTTAGATTCCGCACAAAAACGATCCTACAGGAAGCGCGGATTGAGTTGCTCTTCCGTGAGTCAGCTTCCTATACCCAGGGCACAGACAGCCGGACGGATCGTCATGAGGTGGTGAATGAATTTTCCGAGATCCCAATAGGAGAAATGACAGCAAGAGAGAGCGTGCATGGTCAGGCAGATTTCATCATTCCTGAAGATGGGATGCATTCTTTTCAAGGACAGAACAACCAGCTTGAGTGGCTCTTGCGTGTGCGTCTGAATGCGCTGGAGTGGCCGGATCTCGAGGAAGAATACCTGCTCGATGTGAAAGCGCAAAAGGCTTGGGGCCTATGAGCAACACTTCCTTCACATTTGAACTCAGGGGTGGTGAAACATCAGGAGAGCTAACACGCTTTCTGCCGGGAGAAGGTGTCCAAGGTTCGGTTCGCATCACACCCGATATTGACCTAAATGCTCGACATGTTTACGTACGGCTTCTCTGGCACACAGAGGGTCGCGGCGATCGCGATGAAGTGGTCATTACCCAAGAGGATGTATTCCAGGGGGTGTTGCGAGCAGGTACGCCAGTTCATTACACATTCCATTTCAGATTACCGGATGAACCATGGAGCTATGCGGGTCATTATGTCTCCATCGTGTGGGAGATTGAAGCTTCCATCGATCTCGCTTTCATGCGCGATCCGCGCGACCAGATAGCCTTTATTCTGGCTCCCGATTAAGACTGCTCCAGGATCATTTTTTCGACGTAAGCTCTCCTGATCGTAGTTTCCTGCCCCCAGGTTTGATAGATCTCGTAGAGGATCCTCTCAAGCAGTCGAAGATCAGAAGAGCAATGTGCGAGGAGAAGGTCGTTCGCCTCTGAGGATAACTGGACGCCGCGCCTCCCTTGAAGCTCGAAATATTCCAGCCGGCGTTTGATCATCGCCTTGACGAAGCCTCTCGAAGGTGTATCCAGGTGGATCGTATGAATCCCCTGATTTGTGGTGACGTTCATCTCCAATAGATCTACGTGTGAGGAGAAAATGATTTGAGAGGGATAGGTTTCGGGATGGGTAAATTGTCGGATGAGCTGCCTCCACCGACGGGATCCAAGCCGCTGGGCTTCATCCAGTAAATAGACTTGTATGTTTCTCAGCTTTTCGCGATTGCGTTTTTTACCTGGTGGCAAGTATTCATAGGCTACGTTGATATCCTGCAACAACAAGTGCCGTTTGATGGCCAGGAGGATGGAAGTTTTTCCACGACCTTGATCTCCGATAACTTGAACGATGGGGGGCCAGTCATTTAGCTGATTGCGCAGCGCTGTGGGCAGCAGCGCCAGGTCTTGCCATTCCTCCCGGGTTAGCGCTCGGAAGGGATTACAGCGGTAGCCCAATCTCCAGCTAGGAAAGTATGCGCACTCAAGCTGTGTCATCGCGCGATCAAGTACCCCGGCTAGATCCCGAAATCACTGAATGGGCCATAGTCAATGGTTTTATCGAACGCGTCCTGACGAGCGTGGAAATGGACTATGACGCGGGCTTGATCAAGATGGGGGTGCGCCTGGATCAATGCGCGCTCCCCGTAGCGGAGTGCCTCGATCACTTGTGGCATATGGTGGCGCAGGATGCTCGCCCGCCAACGGGCGCTCCCTATTACCAAGCCACCGCTGACGTGACAATGCACATGCAGGCTCATTACATCTTCGTCGAGTTGCCAGGATGCCAGTATTTCGTCGCGCATGATGCGTGTGTACCATCCTGAGATCTGTTTCCGGTCAAAATCGGCGGCAATGGTGAGAAAAAGATCACCTGTCGTATCCGAGTGTGTGAGCGTATAACAGCGTGGCTGCAACGGGCCGGTCGGATTTGCCGGATCGACATATTTGGTGTGCAGCTTATCCGGATTCAACATGGTGATCCGTAATTCCCAAACTTGACCCAGGTCAGGAGGTTTCCTGGACTGCTAACTTCTGAGGGTACACGCGTCGCCATACAAATATTGTCAGCCAGGCCGTGATGAGCGCGGCCACAATCCCAGGTGCCCAGGCACCCAGGATGTCGAGCAGTACGCCGCCGAGGGTAGGCGATATCACACGAGTGGCGCTCTCGAGAGCTGCTGAAAGACCAAGAATGCCGCCGATTTCTTCAACGCTCACAACCTTGGTGAGCGCGCTGTTGACAACCGTGGAGAGGACCCCACCCGAGAATGCCAGGGGGATCAGTACGATGAGCAGCACGAGAAGCGACGGGGTGAGCGCCCACGCGAGCAGCGCAAGGGTCATCAGGGCTGAGGAGGCCAGGATCAATTGGCGTTCCTGAAAACGCATGCTCAGTCGACCGATCGCTACGCCCTGCACCAGGGCAACGAGGATGCCCACATATGCAAGCACGAACGCGGTTTGATTGGCTTGCAAGGCAAGCCGTTTGAGTGCGTAGAGCGGGAAGACGGTAGTAAAAATCGTGAACCCCAGGCTTGTGAAGAAGCGAGTGGTCAGCAGTGGACCTACCAGAGGGCGCTGAAAGGCTTGCCGCATGTTGCGCAGGCTGAAAGTCGTGTTGGGGTTGTTCGCAATGTCGGCGCGCCGTTCATCGGTTAAGGATTCAGGCAGGAAGATAAACACGGCCACCAGATTAAATAGCGCGATCAGGGCTGCGAGGAACGCCGGCAGGGCGTAGCTCCAGTTGAGGGTACCGACATCTAACGTTGCGCCAATGGTGCTAAGGATTCCGCCGAGTGCTGGCCCGACGATGAAACCTAACCCGAAAGCCGCGCCGATCAAGCCCAAGCCGCGCGCTCGATCCTTCTCATCGGTGATATCAGTGATATAGGCCTGGGCGACCGATATATTCCCGCCGGTAACACCATCCAGGATCCTGCTGAAAAAAAGCAACCAGAGCTGATTGGCCATGCCAAGGATGACAAAGCCGATTGCCGTGCCAAGGATGCTGATGAGCAGAACGGGGCGGCGGCCTACCCGATCTGAGAGGCGTCCAAGAATAGGTGCCCCGATGAGTTGTGCCGCAGCGTAGGATGCGACAAGCAAACCGACGACGGTATCGCTAGCACCAAAATCCTTGGCATAAAAAGGGACCAGCGGCAGAATCAGGCTGAAGCCGAGCAGATCAACAAAGACGATGGCAAAAATGGTGCCAAGGCGTGCGCGTGACATCATAGATCCCTTAATGTGTGGTTGGTTGTGAGGCCAGCTGACCAACACCTCGTATCAATCCAGAGAAGATGCGGGCATGGATAGGGTATAGCGCATACCAGTATACTAAGCCACCCAGCCCTTTGGGTGCGAAATAAGCGGTTTGTTGCAAACAAGTTTTCCCCTGTTCGAGAGGAGAAGCCTCAAATTGCAGCCAGGCTCTACCTGGTACTTTCATCTCGGCCCGAAGGAGCATCTTGCGATACGGTTCCAGCTGCTCGACCCGCCAAAAATCCAGGGCATCGCCCGTGCGCAATTCCTTGGGATCACGGCGACCTCTGCGGAATCCAACACCACCGATAATGCGATCGAGAATCCCGCGTAGACGCCAGGCCCAGTTCGCATAGAGCCAACCTTGTTGACCGCCTAAACCGGTGAAGACACGATACGCGTCCGAAGCAGTTGCCTCAATTTCAAGCGTGCGGCGCTCGATGATCATCCCATCAAAGGTTGTCAGCTGCACCGGGATCACATCGCCAAGTGTTGTAGCCAGGGCATCACTCCAGGCGCTCTCCACTGCACTGGCTTGCAGGTTTGAAAGTGCAATTTCAACGGCCTCATCATAGGGGAGCAGATCAATATCCGGGAATAATTCCCTTGCCACGTTATCCCGTACGATCACTTCGTTGCGTAATCCTTCAATCAATGGACGGGCAAGAGCTGCAGGGATAGGTGTAACCCAGTGTACCCAGTAGGAAGACAAGCGCGGCGTTAAAACTGGAACGGGAATGATGGCCCGCTTGAGCCCACGTATGCGGGCATAACCCCGCAGCATATCCTCGTAGGAAAGAATTTCTGGTCCACCGATCTCAACGACTTGATGGTCAGAGAACGGTAGCTCGATCGCTGCGGTTAGATAGTCGATGATATTCCTAATACTGATCGGCTGGGTGCGTGTGTAGACCCAACGCGGGGAGATCATGATCGGGACTCGCTCTGTTAGGTAACGGATCATTTCAAAGGAGGCACTGCCAGACCCAACAATCACACCCGCCCTGAATTCGAGCACCGGTACACCGGCCGATCGAAGGGCATCTCCGGTTTGCTGGCGGGATCGTAAGTGATGCGATAAATCGGCATCCGGGTCACCAAGCCCTCCGAGGTATACAATTTTTTGGACCCCGGCTTTAGCGGCCGCTTCGGAGAATGCTGTTGCCGCGCGCTGATCGCGCTGATGGAATCCGCTTCCGGCTGTCATGCTGTGGATCAAGTAGTATGCCACCGATACGTCCTGAAGAGCCGGTTGTAGACTCTCTGGTTTGAGCACGTCTCCTTCGACGACTTCAACCTGGTCCAACCAACGGCGTCCCTGCAGCCGCGCCGGATCGCGCGCCATCACGCGTACGTGGTGGCCAGCATCAAGCAGATGTGGCACAAGCCGCCCGCCTACATAGCCTGTCGCACCCGTTACAAGAATCTTTTTTTTATTTTCCATTGACCTTTACCTATTTCTGCTAAGAAGTTTTACCGGCTTGTTTAATGTCATGCGTTTATTCTCGCGTATGTGTGTTCCTGCCACGGAGCATCTGTTCGCTGGGTGCTTGTCCTGATATTCGTCTAGGCCGGGTTCGACCGGGAGGCGACTGACGATACTTACACTCCGAACCAGACTCATGATATTGCGCCCCTTGCCCGTTTGTAGGCATCCATTGTGCGCTGGCGGGCAAATTGATGATCCACCAGCGGGTGGGGATAGTCCACCCCGATCTTGATGCCGAATTGGCGCTCTTGCTCCTTGGTCATCTCCCACGGCGTGTGGATATACCTATCCGGGAGAGCGGTTAGCTCAGGGACCCAGCGGCGTATATAGCGGCCTTCTGGATCGAATTTTTTGCTTTGCAGGATGGGGTTAAATATCCGGAAGTATGGCGCGGCATCCGTGCCGGTACCAGCGGTCCACTGCCAGCCACCATTGTTCGCCGCAGGATCTCCATCAATAAGGTTTTGCATGAACCAGCGCTCGCCCCAGCGCCAATCAATCAGCAGATCTTTCACCAGGAATGAGGCTACGATCATTCGCGCACGATTGTGCATCCAGCCTATCGTTTGAAGCTGTCGCATACCGGCATCCACAACCGGGTAGCCGGTCAGACCCAAAGTCCAGGCTTCAAATTCATCGGGGTGGTTTTGCCATTGTATTGAGCGCAAGTCTTTTCTGTAGCTGGTCTTGCTGACCTCGGGAAAATTCGCCAGGATGCTGATAAAGAATTCGCGCCAGATCAACTCGTTGATCCAGGTTTGAATGCCGGCTTTGGCATTTTCAATCTCGGCGCGTTGCAATGCGTCCAAAGCTGAAATCACGGCTTGGCGTGGGGATAAGAGCCCAAAACGAAAGTAAGGTGAAAGAGCTGAAGTACCATCGAGGTCCATCCGATTACGGTTTTCTTCATAATCTATTGCACGATCGTCTAGAAATGATGACAGGCGTCGCTGCGCCTCTTTTTCTCCTGGCGGGAAGGGGATCTCATCCGACAGTGATGGTTTGGTTGGGAGTTTTTCTGATGTGATCGAATCTGGAACAGCGATTTGCTCAGGGGCCGGCAATAGACTGCTCCGGTCTGGCAAAGGCAATTTCTTCCATGACTTGCTAAAAGGCGTGTAGACGGTGTAGGGGGAACCATCAAGCTTGCGGATACTCTGAACCGGATGGGTCGTTAATCCGCCGGTGAGCACCAGCGGGAGATGGCGGGCTATGGACGCATCACGTTCAACGGCATAATTGGATAAGTCCTCCTGGGCATAGATCGTTTTGACATCCGCTTGCTCGCAGATTTGGGTGAGTACGGTGGCAGGCAGCCCGCGCCGGATAACAAGACGGCCGCCCCGCTGCCTGAGATCCTGATCGAGCTGAGAAAGATTGCTGTAGAGAAACGCCAGGCGTTTCTCTCCGACAAACGCCGATTTCTCGAACATCGGATCGATGATGAACAGGGGGATGATCACATCCGCATTTTTCAGTGCCGCATGCAAAGCCGGGTTGTCATGCAAGCGTAAATCGCGTCGAATCCACCAAATCGTTGTCGTCATCGGATTATTGATCCACCCCTTCTTTCGACGATTTATTGAATCGCTTCAATATACTCCTGGCCACCCGTAAACCTCCGAGCGCTACCGCTGCTGTCGATTGTCCCGGGAAGATGCTGTCGCCGACCATCCAGACTTGCTGGGAAAGCCGAGGTGGCATCGCCTGGAACAGATTCACCTGAGGAAAACCGCCAACCCATCCACGCTCCCGTCCGGTGAAATAGGAAAAAGTTATAGGAGTGGCGTCGAGTAGAAGATCCGTATGTCCATGGATGCCGGGGAGCAGTCTGCCAACGGACTCAAGCATCTTGGACTGCATTTGCTGGCGTCTTCTTGCCAGGGACGCGGGACCCTCTTCGCTTGCCTGCCACCATGGCTCAAGCCGCGTGTGTGTGCTAATCGTCACGGCACGTTTACCCATGGGAGCACGTGCGTGATCCCATGGTGGGTTGATTGAAAGGAAGATGCTCTGGCCCTCGGCTAGCGGGCGTCCCTTTAAGACCTGATGATGGTCGGCAAACCCCTCCGGTATCGCCGCATCGTCAATGCCCAGGTAGATCATGAACGCGCCCCAACCCCGATCGGGATGGGGGGGCAACCTGCGGAGAGTAGGTGGTAGTGGTGCATCGAGCAGGTTGCGGATATTCCAGGGGGGTAAATTGAAAACAACTGCATCGGCTTCGAAAGCATCGCCACGCTCAACCTCAATCCGATATGTCTTTGTGGAAGTGGCATGAACCCGGGTCACCCGCTTGCGTAAATGCAACCGACCACCATGGCGCTCCAGAGCCTTGGCCAGCTGGTCACTGATCGCCCCCATCCCTCCCTCGATTTGAACTGCTCCACGGCGGGGGAGATCCAGTGCTGAGGCGGCGTACAATGCGTTGGCTTTTGTGCTCGTAGTCTGGGCGGAGATCAACAACTGCGCGTCGATAAACAAGCGTAAATTTTCGCTGGTCTTAGGTAAGTGAGCGCTGGCTGGACGAAAGGCATCGGCGAGCAGCCCGGGACGCAGATGTCTGACCGGATTTTCCGCTGCCCAGGTAATGGCTTTCTTGAGTAATGCGACGCCTTCCGAAGGTGATTGTGGAGGCCATGGCAATCCCCGTAAAGCCAACGACCAGAGAGCATCTGCTGTGGTTTCCTGCCATCGGAAGAATGCTTCACCTTCTCTACCAAAGGTTGAGCGCCTGGCCTGCCAACGTCTCTCATCCGACCAACGAGGGATGGCAGTGCCGTCGGGAAGATGGACGACCATCGCAGGATTGGAGCGGCGCGTGTTCCACGTTTCCACCCCGGTGGCACGAGCTACGAAATCCATCGGGCCGCCGGGATAGAAGCCACCGGCAAGCGTCGCCCCGGCATCGAAACGATAGCCTTGATGGTAGAAGGTGCCGGCACATCCGCCCGGATAGATATGGGCTTCAAGCACCTTAATGTCCAGTCCTGCTTTTGCGAGCACGGCAGCGGTTGTGAGCCCGCCAACACCTGCGCCGATGATGACCACTCGGTTCATGCCGTGTGACCCAGCTCGAAGCAATAACGGGCTACCTTAGCCCTGGGCAGGATCAGCGACCGCAAGCAACCGTGGAACGGTGGCTGGAGCGCCTCGCGCATGGGGAGCAGCGCACCGATAGTAGGAAGATGGTGATGTTGTTGTGATCGCATAATGAATCCCCTCGGAGGATGTCTCTATGAAGATGAAAGCCTCTCGAGGGTTGCTCGGGTCCTCCAGCCTCGGTACCAGAATAAGAGTGGAAGACCCAATGCCATTGCCAATCCTACAACTCCCCAGAACCAATGAGGGCGTATCGAGTATGAAATCTGGTCCACAATCCTCGTGTGTTCCCCATCAATGGGCTCGAAGCGGTGGGAATGCTTCCAAGATCTGAAGGGTCCGCTCAATTGAACATCGTCAAACCCGGTCGGGTGGAAGTTCTCAACGCGCACACGCCAGCGTACAGGCATAGGGCCGAACCACAATGTGAAAGTCATCTCATCACCATCGGCAAGTCGTTCCGGTGCCGAGACATTGCTCATAAAGAGAAATGGTGGTGTGATCGTTTTCAGGCTTCTCGCAGAGCGGTGGAAGGCATTTACCTGATCGAGTGGAGCGGCGACTGTGAAATGGGTCTTAAAATTCATGGGTTTACCTGCATTGATGGAAGACTAACGGCCGAAGAACTGCCGAATGGTTTCACCCACGGAAAAGGCCTGCATATACCCACGGGTATTCTCGGGTGTGAAGGAGCGTGGGGCTTCGACGAAGCGGTGAATGGCATTCTCGGTCGTGGTATTGCTAACGGCAAGTAGTTCCAATAGGCTGCGTGTGACAGGTGGTGCGGGGAGCAAAGCTTCCATCAGGGTGACGATGAATTGTAGCAGCGGCATTGGAAATGGGATCATCCAACGACGGGCACCGAGCGCCGTAAGCGTTCGCCGTTCGATTTCTTCAAGGGTCAGAATCTCTGGACCGCCAAGTTCAAACTCTATTTTGAAGGATGATGGATCATCAAGGGCCTTTAACACACAAGTGGCTACATCCTCCACCCACACCGGTTCAAAGCGGGCTTCCTCGCCGCCGACGATCGGGAAGATAACCGGTGTCAGCGGCACCAGCCGTGCGAAGGTATTGGCGAACTCATCTTCAGGACCCCAGATCACCGAAGGTCGAAATGCGGTCCAATCCAGACCACTCTGGGCAACGTAGCTCTGCGCCCGGCCCTTTGAAGCGAGGAATCGATAAGGAAGGTCTGGGGCAGCGCCGAGTTGTGAGATGTTGATAAAGCGTTGGATCCCCATTTTCTTGGCTGCATCAACCAGGTTCACGGTCCCTTGATAATTGATCGCCTCGTATGTTCGCTGACCTTTCTCAATAGCGATCGCAACCGTATGGACGATGATCTCAATGCCCTCAAGCGCGGGCTCAAGAGATTCGGGCTTGGTGATGTCTGCCTCAACCCACTCAACCGGTAGATCAATGAGGCGACCTTCACGTTCAGCTCTCTCGCGATTGTTGACCATAACCCGTACGTGCTGGCCGTCGTCGATTAGCTTGCGGACGATATGACTGCCTAGATACCCCGACCCACCTGTAACCAATATCATGCTGAACCTCTCTCACCTTGGTGCAGGTCTAACCTGCTACCGCATTTAATGTCTCGAAATGGGCACTCACCACTGCTCCGTCATCACCCATCACCTTCTTGATCGCATCTTGATAAACATTGATGTAATGATCGAGTGCATCTGCTGGTATGCCATAGTTCTTTATCAGGCCTTTGATCCAGGTCATGTTCTGTGCCAGAAATTTAAGGTTTCCCAGTTGGAGCGCGGCAATGATGTCTTCGGTGAGGTGTAAATTTGCACCGGTAAGATGTTGCGGATCGATGTCGAGCTGCTGCAACCCGTCTGTGAGCTGTGCGACCAAAGCCGCGTGGTTTTGTACGAAAGTTCGATGTGCGCGCTGGTACTCATCAGAGAGGGATCTTGCTTGAACCTTTGCTGGCGCTTTGGTTAACAGGGTTTCCACAGCATCTGGAGCCTCGCCAATGGTCTCACCTAAGAAGTGGCCGGGGATGCGATCCCGAAGCTCCGGGATCATATTGAAAACTAATCCTCCATATGCGAGCGGGATATCTTCGCTATCCAGCAACTTGTGGAAGGAGAGTAAGGATGCGGCGGTCCTGAGATCTTGTGCTGTGATCACGACCAGCTGGGGCTTAAGTGCTTGAATGGTCTCTGCAAACCGCTGAAGCGGCACGTTTGCACCCAGGAAGATAGCCATGCGGCCCCGGCGGCGGAGCAGGTAAGTCAGCACGAGAGGGCTGAACGTGTGTTCATCATGTGGTGGGCAGAGGATCAAGGTCGTGCCCGGGTAGGATGGTGGGGGTGCGGCGGTGAGAAGCGCCTCAATTCGGCGCATGGCGAGCGAGGAAGCAAGATGTTCCTGTTGCACACTGACCTCGCCTAGATACCACGCCTCACCGATCTCAGACAGGCCTTTAACCAGAATATCCAGACACACCGTTTCGGGTGGATATTGCGCGAAGGCCTGGGTGAGCAATTGCTCTGCGCGTGCTTCATCGAACGCTTTACAGGCCTGGATCCACGATTTCCGGAGTTCATCGACCGCAATACCCCGTGGAAATGGATGTGTATCCGGGGTGGGGCCGATGGGCATGACTTGCAAAGGATCCTGCCCTTGCTCAACCAAGCCGCGCCACATGTCGACAGCGCGGCTGATGGCGAGTCCCTCTTCCTGGCGAGCGATGAGCCACTTAAGAGTATCGATATCACGCTGGGAGAAGAGCCGATGTCCGCCAGCACTACGTTCAGGTTCCGGTAGACCATAGCGTCGTTCCCAGGCGCGCAGCGTGTCGGCCTTCAGACCTGTTTCCTTCAAGACCGCTTTAAGGTTAAAGGCAGGTATACGTTCTTTATCCGTCATAGGCCCTCTCCACGTACCCTATGGAAGTTGTGTTGGGAATTGTGCTGTAGGGTGCATAGGGAAAGATAACAGAATGCACGGATATTATCAAGGAAATTTCAAGTTATGGGATCAATTCTTGGATCATCGAGCAAAATTTGAGAGGCTTGGTGGTTTTCAATCCATGAGAAGGTCTACAAAGGTACCCTATCGGCTCGTTTGAAAGATGTGCCTGATCGCCTTCCCATTCAATCCTTTGCCACCTTACAATAAATTTGCGATAGTGCCGCAAATATGACAAAAGGACTAGGATTTAGGTTGTTGAAACGAATAAAGAAAGATAAACTTGAGGGCGAAACATAGCGGCCTACGGAAGGACCAACTTGTGTCCTTTTTCCATTATATGGCGAGATGACAGGAAAGGGTTCAAATCTCGAGTGGTTATGTAGCTCCACCACCCCGGGGGTATGCTTGAGAGGGTAGCCCGATCATCGTAGAGGATAAAGCTTTAAGATAATCATAGCCATGATCAATACAAAAAACATCGTGCGCGCCCTTCTGCTGACGGTTATAGCTATTGCATTTATATCGCCCCCTCAGCTCAGTACAGCTGCTTCATCACTGACATTAACACCGCTCACCTGGAATGTCATTGGGCTTGACAGCAACGATGAGAATGTAGGCCCAGACAATTTTCCCGTTGGGATTCGTGCATGTAACCCAAGCGCGAGCACGACGGATGTCAATAACGTATCCGCTACGTTCACGTGGACATCTACGAATTCATATATCAACCTTCGGCCTGGATCATTAAATCCAATCACACCCGGTGTAAACCTAACCCCAGGTGATTGCTTTGATTTCTATTTCGAAGTCACAGTCGATCGCAATGTGTCCGCATACGATACCACCCGTAGTTACCGCATCGATGTATCCGGGACCGATTCTGGGACAAGCTCGCCGGTATCGGCGAGCTCCCCCACTCCACGCGAGCTATATGTCGAGTACCTGATATCCCAGAGTCGCAATTCGACTTCCAATGTTCTCTTAGGGACAACTCCGATCCCTGCCGGCGGGACGATGGATCTGGTGGTTGGCAATACCTATGAGATTACGATGATTGCCAGCACAGCCACCAATGGCTATGAGCAGATCGAAAGTTTCATCAACTTCCCGAATACGATTTTCCAGATCAATAGTGTTGATACGACCTACACGGCCGATGGTGGAACCGATTCTCTCGCGGATGAGAAGCTCTATGCAGATGGTTGCCAATGGGAAAACGATCCCAACTCACCAAACTACCGATCCTGCTTGAGCACCGGAAAATATGGCGGCACCGTAACAATTGTCTATAACATCACCATTATTGGAGGCGGCGGAACTTCACAAACTCTAACGAACCTGATCTACGATTTTTCAGGTAGCAGCTATCACTACAACAGTGATTATTCATCTTCCGCTCGTATTGCTAACATCATCAATGCGACCATTGATAAATCCTTCTCGCCCCACTCGATCAATCCGGGGGACACATCCACGCTGACATTCACCATTACCAACCCGGGATCGACTGCCATCAACAATGTCAGTTTTACCGATGATCTGCCTGACCCGAATACTAGTGTCGATGATATGCATATCGAGGGTAACCAGTCGGTGACTTACACAGGCTGTGGATCATCACCCTCGCCAAGTTCCTTGACCGATGGTCAACAGTCACTTTCATTTACCAACATCTCTGTGGCAGGTCTATCCACCTGTACAATCGAGGTGTCGGTTAGCGCGATCAATGAAGAGTTCTATACCAACACAACCGGGAATCTGTTCGTTGATGGCGTGGATACGGGCGATAATGCGACGGATAGCTTGCAAGTTACCTCGCTTCCATCCCCTCCAACTTCATGCACCAGCCCGGTTACGATGGCGACTTGGACGATTCCACCGGGGAGTACAGAGCCTCCGAATTTCACTACCAGGGCAACGGATGTAAGTTTTGCAACTACAGCGAGTTCTGGGGGAACTTTCGCTATTGATACAACCGAGGGAAATCCTGTTAACTCTTGGAGCGGGAATGGTTGGTCAACAACCGGCACAATTACACCACCAAACCCTGCCACGATTTATTACGAATTTTCCATCGACACGAGCAACTATGGCGGGGTTTTTATTGCTTTTGAATATCTGATGCCCAATGGGGAGTGGGCAAATCCCGGAGATAACTTCCTATATGCATATTCAAGCGCTGATGGTGGTGCCTTCGATGCGGGTACCGGGTATGCAGGCGTGAAAGGAAGCACCTTCCAAACGTTTGCTGGGCAT
>JBFFMI010000053.1:0-14290 GCA_041554155.1 Anaerolineales bacterium | reverse complement strand
CTTCCCGGGCGGTCTTGTTTATATTACGGAAGACAATTAAATTAATGGCCTAGCACTGATCAATAATCAAGGATCCAGAGTCAGCCCTCCTCGATAGTATAGCGTGATTCGATCGGCAGAAATTGGTTGAACATCGCTTGTGCTGGACAGTATTTCGTCTCAGAGAGCTCAATCGCACGTTCAACAGACTTTGGATCAATCGCCTCGCCCTGCACGGCATAGTGGATATTCATTTGTGTAAAGACTTTCGGATGTTCTGCGGATTGTTGTGCTGAAAGCGAAACCTCGAAGGCGGTCACCTTCTGCCGTTTCTTGGTCAGTATGGATATGACATCCATCGCGGTACAGCCTGCGACACCGATCGCCAATAACTCCATCGGTCTTAGCCCATCGTTATCCCCTCCCACATCAGGATGGGCTCCCAGAGGGATTTCAAACCCAGTGTCAGCTGAACCAGTGAAGCTTAATCCTGCGCTCCAGACGACCTTGGCATCCATCTATCCAATCTCCTTATTGAATAATCAGCGGTGCGACGACCCTTTCCAAAGCAGATAGGCAAGTAGCACCACTCCATGCGAAGCGAACCATACCTGTTCTATCGATGACAACGGGGGCAATAGGCTCCAGGACGGGGTTCCTCATCTTGCGCAGCTAACCTCTGCCGATGGATTGGCAGATAGCGGGACCCCTCGGGTTTGGCGCTCTGGTTTCGTGGGCATTCACTTAATGCATTCAAGTTTGATCGTTCAGATCAAGCACGATGTGAAGACGTTCTCGCACATCATCTGGCAAAACGACCTGCGTCTCTTGCTCACGATAGAGCGTGATGGTTTTCTCCAGTGTATCCACCATCACCTTACAATCGGGGCAATCGTCTAAATGACGTTCGATCTCAGCACAGATTTCAGGTGCAGCATCCCCATCGATATAATCAGAAAGTTCGTGGATGAGATCCGGGCACTTACTCATCGGTCATCTCCAATACTCGATCCTCAAAATAGCTGGAGAGCGAATCACGCAGTTGTAATCTTGCTCTAAGTAATCTGGTCTTTATCGCCGGTTCAGAGACCCCAAGAATCTCTGCGCTTTCTCGAGTGGAAAGTCCTTGTAAATCTCTAAGGACGAAAGTGCTACGCAGTGCCGGACTGAGCTCTGCGACCGCACGGTCTAGCTTCGATTGCGCTTCGCTTGTCATAAACTCCGCTTCTGGCAGACAACACCAGTCCTTTATTTCGCGCGTTATGAGATGTCCATCGGGAGCCTCGATCGGTTCGTCGATTGCAACCGTATCCGGGTGAGTCTTCCGTAATCGCATTAGCGCTTCATTGGTTGCGATGCGATAAAGCCACGTTCCAATAGCAGAGCGACCCTCAAAACGATCGATATTCTTATAGGCTTTCAAGAACGTCTCCTGAAGCACATCTTCGGCTTCAAGGACATCATTCATCATGCGCAACGCCAGGCGATGGAGCTTCGGTGAATATTCTTCCACGAGGGCTGCAAACGCGTCCCGGTCACCGGCCTGTAAATCTTCGATGGAATATGCGTGACTGCTATTCTTTGGATGCATTAATTTGAAATTGGTTGCTTGAGATCGCTTGCTGATCTAGAGTATACCCTAGCCATAGGCGCCTCAATCGCATAAAACTCAAACTGGAGCAGGTGCTGATTGTCCATTAGGCAAACGAATAACCGAATTGCATTTGAACACGATCTATCCCGATTGAACTGGAGCTATCAGCACCCAGATCTGGGTGTATCCCTGGTTTCTCGCTATACCTCGCTACACATGCAGGATGAACGAGGGCGATTTGAATTGATCCCTGACCAGCTATCATTCGGGGAAATGGTAGACCACCATCAGCCTCTTCTATCAGATCTACGAACACTCACCGGCACAAGCTATCCCTCTGGATACAAGCTCGAATTTGAGTGGGGATTCTCACCGGAGCATTCGTATGTCATCTGGCGCTGGTCCATTCAGAATCTGCGGCAGACTACTGCCATACTCCATGATGCGACGATGTTGCGATGTAGCCCTGAAGCTACTCATCCAGGGGTCACACAGATAGGAAGTATCGACTCGAATGGCATAGGTGATTGTGCTTTCTCCTTTCCCGGAAGGGAGAATGCACTTTTACTGTTCATCCCGGGCTGGCAAAGCTGGAGCTTCAGTGGATGGATCCGAGCCGGAGAGCCTTGTCCCAGTAGTAAATTACGGCCATTCATCCATCCTATGGTATACGATCGATCGCTGCGACCCCCAAAATCGAGTGGGCACTACAGGTCTGAGATGTTCTCAGCCATTGTGGATCGCGAGAGCCGAACAGGTATTTGTTTTGGTTTCCTCAGCCAGCGTGAGGCTTTCGGGTCCTGCAGGTTAATCATCAAGAAGGACCGCAGGGAGATATCGATCCATACCGATCTCGATGATGTACAACTGGCGCCCGGCGAATCGTTTACCAGTGACTGGGCATGCGTACTAACGGACGGATCCGGGCTAGAAGTCGTGGATGAGTTTGTCACATTGGCCGGAGCAGTGAACAAAGCAAGGATCCCCTCTCAAGCGCCGATGGGCTGGTGCTCGTGGTACGATTACGGCCAGGCGATTTCTGAAAATATCATTGAAAGTAACCTCCTCGCAGCGTCAAATATGCGTTCTCAAATCCCAATGGATTTCATACAGATTGACGATGGTTTTCAATCCGCGATTGGTGATTGGACGACGGAAGGGCAGAATTTTCCGTCGGGGATGAAAGCCATCGCCGACAAGATCAATGCCCAGACATTCAGAGCCGGGATATGGCTTGCACCCTTTATTGCGCTTCGGGATTCGCGGGTGGTCCAAGATCATCCAGGGTGGGTATTGCGAGATCGCTCAGGATCCCCGGTCAACACCGGGTTGGTATGGAACCAGTTTGGCCGTGCTCTTGATTTGAGCCATCCTGGTTTCCTGGCTTCTCTGCGTGAGGTTATCTCTACGGCAACCACTGCGTGGGGATTTGATTATCTGAAGCTCGATTTCTTATACGCAGGAGCATTGGCTGGCGAAAGGTTTAATAAACAAATCACCCGGGCACAAGCATTTAGACGTGGGCTGGAGCTTATCCGGGAGACGGCAGCTGAAAACACCACGCTGGTGGGTTGTGGTTGCCCTTTAGGACCGGGGATCGGCATATTCGAGAGCATGCGCATCGGTCCTGATATCAGGCCTGGTTGGAAACCATCTTTCAGTCTGTTGACTCCTATCCTTCAAAACGAACCGACAATGCCCGCAGCGATAAATGCCATTCGTAATACGATCGCTCGGGCTCATTTGCATCGCAATTGGTGGATCAATGACCCCGATTGCGTGCTTGTGCGCGAGGCTAATTCACAGCTTTCACTTCAGGAAATTCAGACATCGCTTACAGCTGTTGGACTATCAGGGGGGAGTGTGGTGCTGAGTGATGCTCTCGATTCGCTTTCTCCTGAACGACTGGAACTCTTCGCTATGCTCACGCCCGCTCTACTCGGACACATGCAACTACTCCCTCTTGGTGATGTGCAAGTGCACCCGATTGTTGTCCTGGAGCAGCAGAGCAGGTTTGATCATTGGTGGCTCTTGGCATGCTTCAACCTGGGAGATCGGCCTCACGAATTCAATCTTCCACTGCAGGAAATTTTGAGCCTGATCGGCCGTGTCCATATCTTCGATGTATGGAACCAACGCTACATCGAGGAGAAAATTGGGCAACCCCTCGTAACCCGGGTCGGCGGGCATCATACAGCTTTGTTCGCGATACGTCAGAAGACCAACCATCCCAGCTGGATTGGTGATAACGTTCATCTATCCCAGGGCAAGGTGGTGCAGGAATGGCAGGTCGACGAGGATCGCATTTATTGTGAGATCAATGCTAAAAGAACCTGCAACATGCGGGCGCATCTGTATATTAAAGGCGAAGTAAGCTCAGCCCACTTCAATGGTTCGTCGATATCCATGAAATCTGAGCAAAATGGCATTGTAGTATTAGAATTGGACTCAATAGAAGCGGGTTTATTGGAGCTTCATCACTCGAGCGTCGACAATGACTATTGACCAGACTGTATTCTTAATCGCAACAGCATTGTTGCTCTCCACGATCATTGTGATTTACTTTGGTCGGAAAGGGCTTTTAGATGCACGCGATCTGCCATATTTTATGCTTCGTCGGGCTCGGGTCACTCAAAGCTGGCGCGTGATCCTGCTGGGGCTCATCTTGGGAATTGCATCACTACTGACATATACGATGGGACGGAGAGCGGCTTATGTGATCTATCCACCAACCCCCTCCGTGACGCCCACGCAAACGGTCACACCCACACCCACGCAGACGCTCGTACCGAGCATCACACCCACAGCGAGTATTACGCCTATACCCTCTTCGACGGCGACGGCGACAGTAACACCCACGCCACGTTTGCCCGAGGAGATCCGGATACTGATCCGTGAGACTGTTACGCCCAATCCTGAAGCGTTGTTCAGCCCCATCGAAGTGGCCGATCGACTAAATGGGTTCAATCAAGCGATCAATCCTCAGGATGACTTTTTCTCTCCGCAAGGTCGTCTATTTGGCGCTTTCAGTTACAACAATCTTCAAGATGGGATCCGCTGGACTGCAATCTGGTATTTTAGAGACGAGATCTTATGCCTGGAGACACAACCGTGGGACGGCGGGACAGGGGGGTATGGATATACGGAATGTGATCCAGAGAGCTGGCAGCCGGGTCGCTATGACATTCAACTCTTCTACGGCGATGAGTGGAAGGGCTCCACTTACTTTGAGGTGATCCCGGATCAGTCTGGTGAAAACTAGAGGCCAGTGACTGTTGGGCATAGCTTTAGTCTGTGGGCTTATCCATAGCAAAGCAGCCATTGATCGTCCCCCAAAGCGCTTGATAGCCAGGCTCAAGAGCCGCAAGCTCGATACGTTCATCTAGACTATGTGCCCCAGAACCATAGGTTAGGCCAATACAGATCGCCGGGTAATTCATACTCAAAGGCACGCTTGCATCGGTAGAACCGATCTCGAGCTGGTGCTTTTTTATGCCAGCATCGTGTAGAGCTTCTATAGCGGCATGGACAAGCGGATGGTCTTCCCGTATTTGCCCAGCGGGGCGATTTCCGATTTCATCCACTGCAATGCTGCTCTGTAAGTTTCGAGCATCTTCGATGGTATTGAGTACCTTCTGATCCAAACGCATCAGTGTTTGTTGATCCTCAGCGCGTAAATCAATGTCCATGTGCGCACTGGATGCGATGGTATTGATGCTGGTGCCACCTGAAATTAGTCCGATATTCAGACTCCAGCGGTGATCTTCTTCTATCTGGATGCGTGAGAGATCGGTGCCGAGCTTACATATCGTATGAATGGCTGAGGTCTCGCCAGCGTGAATCCAGGCGTGACCTCCGGGGGCGGTCACGCTGATGCGATAGCGATGGATCGGTAGCCCGCGATTGTAGATATGGCCTAAGGACATCCCCTCCAGAACCAGATATGCGAGCACATCCTCCCCAAATCGATGGACCACCGTCCGCATCCCTTTCAGGTTTCCTAAGCCCTCCTCACCGACATTGGCCACCAGCCAGATATCATTTTGCGGCTCAAATGTGTTGAGATCATGAGCAAGTTCAAGAAGCACGCCAACTGCAACCGCGTTATCCCCGATCCCAGGACCAATGATTACATCACCTTTTCGTTTTATAGCCAGGTTTGTTTCATGCGGAAAGACTGTATCCAGGTGGGCTGAGATCACCAGCGGTTTAGACGATCTGCCCGGAATTTTCGCAAACACATTATGGTCATGGTCCTTGCTCACCTCGAAGCGATTTAGTTTGCTCAATTCATTAAGGACAAACTCGGCCCGTGCCTTTTCATAGAAGGTGGGGGCGGGGATAGATTGGATCTTTAACGTATTCTCGATCCAACGTTCTAGATTCATCTCATTCCTCTCGCACCATATTTTTGAGCGCCTCACGCCGGGCATCCCGAAGATGTGCCGGCGCATCGAGTGCATATAATGCCCCGGTACCTTCCACGACAAAGGAAGCGGAGATATTACCCCTTAGGGTTGCTTCCAACGCATCCTGAGTTTCAACCAATCCGACCATAAAGGCCCCACAAAATGCATCTCCCGCTCCGGTCACATCCCGGATTTGGGTAGGGTAGGCGGGAATGTGCCAGCGTTTATCTCTCTGAGCGTCAGACAGATATTGTCCGTTAGCACCCGCTTTAAGGACAACTAGTTCGGGTCCCATCTGGTGAAAGAGATCTGCGATCTCCCATTGGCTTATGCCTCTGTTTGCGATAAATGCAGCAGCTTCTTGCAAGCTGGGTAGGAAGGCATTGATCCCATGGAGGAGGGTTGGTAACTCCTTTCGGAAATCAGGGGACATATAGCGGATGGATGGATCGAGCGTGATGGTTTTGACTCCGTGGTGATGCAGGTAGCCGGGAATCATAAGATGGGTTAAGTAATCGGTCGGTGATAGGTGAGCTCCAATAATCCCCGCTAAGCTCGCCTTCGGGATGTCGCCCGTGCGCACCGTGGTAGGACTGGGTCGATCACGACTTTCCTGACCTGCTGTGGATGACTGGTACCCCTGGAGCGCCTTCGGCAGGGGAAGACCCCAGCGTGCATAATGAGCAGCAGGGTTGGTATCCACACGTTCTTCAAGGGAGCGATAGGCGTAGAATGTTCGTGTGTCGAGTTCGTTGTCGAGGATCCGCACCCCGCGCGTAGAGATACCGTTCGCGGCTAGTTGGGTTAACCAATCGAGCGGGAAGTTATTCCCCACACGTGAGACAAGTGCGATCCTATCTGACCATATCCGGGCACCGACTGATGCATAGGTTGCGTTACCACCAAGCACACCCGAAATCGATCGCCCATCAGGGGTGATACAATAATCCTCCCTTATCCCTCCGATCATCAAGTAATTTGCTGGAAAATCTTGCATAAAACGGATTATACATGTGGGGTCAAAATGAATCCCGATAATGTCCTGGCTCGTCAAATCGATATGGCGGGGGATTACCTTTCTAGCCATTGGCAGCTCGCAAGAAAATCCGCCCAGACCCTTTCTATTCCCCTATCGCGGATCTCTCAAATTCTCATTGGTGGCTGTGGTGATTCACACCACGCGGCACTCGGATTAGGCTTCGCGTTTGGTGTGTTCACTGGATTGAAAGTTTCTGCAATGGAGGCTATGAACCTGGCGCGTTATGCTCCTTCGATGTCGGGTGAGGATCACTCGTCAACGCTCGTGATCGGGATATCCAACTCAGGTGAGGTTGCCCGGACGGTTGAAGCCCTTGAAATCTGGCAAGCGGAAGGGGCACAGACCCTGGCTTTCACCTCAGATATGCATAGCACACTTGCTCGCGTTGCTCATCATCCACTCGTGCTGCCTCCTGCCGATATCCCCCATGGACCGGGCTTGCTTAGTTATCTTGGGTCGCTCCTGCTCGGCTACGCATTTCTCGTTGAATCGTCACTATCTAATGCCAGTGCTCGTATCGTTGATTTAATAGATCAAATGCCGACATTGCTTCATAGATGGGTTCCTGCACAAGTGGTTCAGGGGAATCAATTCGCCGATGAGGTCCCAGATGGGGGTGCCGTCTTCCTTGGATCTGGTACGGCAAAAGGAAGTGCATTTTTCGGTGCTGCAAAAGTTATTGAAGCAGCCGGGGAACGTTGTTGGGCCCAGGATGTTGAGGAATGGGCTCACCTTGAATATTTTTGTGAACCTGCGCAAATGCCGACGATCCTTCTTGGAACCGAAGGGGGGCGTTCGGCCTCGAGAGAGGCTGAGGTGCAAGAGGCAATGGATGCAATAGGACGGAAAAGCCTCGCGAGCGTGTGGACAGGTGGTCCGGATTGGACTGCATTGGAGCGGGAGGCACTCTCCCCATTAGCGCTATGGGCAGTGTCGTGCGCCTATGCATCCCGGCGGGCTGACTTGCTGGGGGAAAACCCCTTTCGAGGTTTTGGTGGAGGGCGTGATCGCATCGAGGGCGGGGGAGTAAGTCGGATCCGATCAAGCCAGCGCCTGCAATTCGATTCGTTGGACAACAAGCGAGACCGAGCTGAACCTTAAATTAATTGGGCTCGTACCAGCACGAAAGTCCCGGTTGCTAGAGGGTTGAAAGGCGGTATAATGGGGGCCAGGCAGCACCTTCTGAGGGGCTGCCAAGTGTTTGAGGGTGTTGGGATCCCTGGATGAGCAAAGCAGAAATCGTATTGATTGAAAGCAGTAGAGCCAGCGCTCCTTCATTTGCGCCGGCTCTTGAGCGTCAGGGGTATAACGTCCGTGTCCATCATAAAGTTGAGAAAGCGCTCCAATCCTCCAAGAAGGATCTTCCCGATTTATTAATTCTGGACGCTGCTTCGATGAAAACCAGCGGCAAGCGTATGTGCCGGAAGGCACGCCTCGCATTAGATGGCGTTCCCATCATCCTGGTGTCTCCTGAAAACAGCCAAATTGACCGAAATAGCGGCGCCAACGTCTACCTGGCTCAACCATTCACGTCAAGGAAATTGATTAACCGGGTGGTTAGGATGTTGCCGGGTGATGAGCGTTATACCCTGGAAGCGGGACCGATCAAGCTAAACCTGGCACAGGGGAAGGTCCGTTGTTTGAAGAAAGAAACACGCCTCACGCCCAAGCTGACGAAATTGTTGGAACTGTTCATCCAGAACCCAGGTAGATTGATGATGCGAAAGACCCTGATACGTAAGGTCTGGCACACCGACTATACCGGGGATACGCGCACTCTGGACGTTCACATGAGCTGGCTTCGCCAGGCCATTGAACCCGATCCCACTCGACCGCGCTTTATCAAGACAATACGTGGTATGGGATATCGCCTGGATCTTCCCGAAAAAGCATCTGATTAGAAAATCTATACAACCAGGATAGTTAAGAGAGTCACATTTATGTGTGACTCTTTACTTTTAGATAAAGTTCACGTTTTAGCTTTAGGGTCCATAGCCAGATGGAGGGGGTTGATAAGCGGTTATCCCTGTCCTACCCGACACATCCATCACGCGGATGGCGATGGTGTTGCTTGTTTGTTTTTCGATCACTGTATTGAGAGAACGCCCGATTTTACCATCACGCCAGGGACGGACTGCTTGCAGGTGGCTACGGAAGGTAACGCCATCGTAGCCTGGGTCCACTTCCCATAAGACAATATGATTTTCCTTGAGTTTCTCACCTGTCCGACGTTCGAGCACATCTTTAAGCTCGATTTCCAGCCTACCTTCATTCGATGCAACCGTACATTGAGGCTCTAAGAGATCACTCAAATACTCGGGTGAATCCGTCTCGATCGAGTAGGGACGGACGCCTTCCGTGTTGAGTAACCTTCGATGGGAAACTTGCAGGGCAGTCGGTTCGGGATCGCATGCGATCCATTTACGCCCTAAACGGGCGGCAACGCTGGGGGTTGTCCCCGATCCACTGAAAAAATCAGCCACGGTGTCTCCAGGGTTGCTAGAGGCATTAATAATCCGCTCCATCATCGCCTCTGGTTTTTGGGTCGGGTAGCCAGTGCGCTCTCCGTGTAGTCGGGCGACTACGGGGAAGTACCACCAATCCTCTGGTACCTTTCCCCGGTCCAAATCGGGTTTCTTACCAAACCCGGCTCTCGATGAGCTTGCAAAAGTTTTCACGGTTGAAGGGTTATAGGGAACCCGGACCGAATCAACGTTGAATGTGTATTTCTTGGATTTGGTATAAACCAGAATCGTGTCGTGTTTGCGATTGAATGCTGACTTGATGGGCGATGGGCCGTGATAGACCCATACGATTTCGTTCATCAAGCGATCGATTCCAAAAATCTCATCTAAGAGGATCCTGGCATAGGCAGACGCATGCCAATCCAGGTGAAGGTATAACACCCCCGTTGGCGCGAGCAAGCGCCTCATTAGCTGGAGGCGGGGGTAGAGCATGTCCAGGTATTCCCCACCATCCCGCCATTTATCCTGATAACTTTGGATGGTCTTCCATTCATCAGGTTTACGCGAATCTTCATTTTGGCCGATACGAGCTCGATAGGCTTTTCCGGTTAGAAATGGTGGGTCAGCATAGATCAGCTGGATTTGATTTTCATATTCTGGAAGCATCGCCTGCATCACAGGCAAATTATCGCCAAGGATCAACCGACCTGACAATTGGGCTTTGCTGCTGCTTTCTGAAGGGTAAATTTCAGCCCAAGTTTTCAGGTCAACCGATTTGATGCTCGGTTGGACTTCTTTTTCCCACGTTAGGCGGGCAAATGACTTCTTTTTTCGATCTTCAGGCACGCCGGTTTATCCTCCAGCTTGACCGAAAGTGTCTTTGAGGATTTGGTCCAATCCTGGCTTCTCATTTATCTCGAGTTCATAGCGCACGCGTATGGAAGGCTTGTTAAGATCTAAGAGTTTGCCAAGATCGATCGGCGTTCCAATAAGAACAAGATCGACATCGGCTGCGTTGATCGTGTCTTCGAGTTCCTTCATCTGGTCTTCACCATAACCCATAGCTGGTAAGACATCACCTGTTGTTGGATATTTTTGATAAACAGCTTTAATGCTTCCAACAGCATAAGGTCGGGGATCGATGATCTTTCCTGCATCAAAGCGGTTTGCAGCGACCCAGCCTGCGCCATATGCCATTTCGCCATGGGTCAATGTAGGTCCATCCTCAACGACCAAAACGGTTGCACCGCGTATATCGTCAGGGTTGTCTACCGTAATAGGGGAAGAGGCCTCAATGATTTGCGCATGGGGGTTCAGCGCCGTCACATTTTCCCGCACCTGCTTAACGCCTGCGGGATCTGCCGTGTCAACTTTATTGATGATAATCACATCAGCCGCGATCACATTCGCTTCACCGGGATGATAGGCAAGTTCGTGACCTGGTCGATGGGGATCGACGACCACGATGTGAAGATCACTCTTGTAGAATGATAAATCGTTGTTACCACCATCCCACAAAATGACATCCGCATCCTCTTCGGCTTGTTCAAGGATTTTCGCATAGTCAACGCCTGCGTATACGATGATGCCGCGAGAAATGTGTGGCTCATATTCTTCGCGCTCCTCTATCGTGCAGTCATGTATGTCCAAATCCTCCAGTTTTGAGAAACGCTGAACGGCCTGCTTCTCGAGGTCGCCGTACGGCATAGGGTGGCGAATTGCAGCAACCCGCAGCCCCATTTGGAGGAGTCGATCGGCGACGTAGCGTGTCGTCTGACTTTTTCCACTGCCGGTTCTCGCGGCACAAATGGAAACAACCGGCTTGTTCGAGGGAAGCTGCGTTGATGCAGTGCCCATCAAACGAAAATCGGCGCCGGCAGCGAGCACCCGGGAGGCGATATGCATCACATATTCGTGTGAAACATCGCTATAGGCAAAAATGACTTGATCGACGTTATGCTTGGAGATCAGATCTTCCAACTCACTCTCCGGGTAGATGGGAACACCCGTTGGGTACCTGTCTCCGGCCAGGGCAGCTGGATAGGTGCGGCCTTCAATGTTTGGTATCTGCGTTGCTGTGAATGCGACAACTTCGTAGGAATCATTTTCACGAAAGTGGACATTGAAATTATGAAAATCTCGGCCTGCAGCGCCCATAATAAGGATTCGATGTGGATGCATTTGCTTAGTTTTGCTCCTTGTATACCGGTTGGGATGTTGTGAAGCTCACATAACCTCTGGTGCTTGAATCGTAAGTAGCTGCAACGTATTTGCCAGAGTTTGCTTTGCAGCCGCAGTGATCCGCAGACGTGAGTCGCGCATAGATCCCGTCTCGGCCTGGATCACACGCACGGCGTGATAGAACAAGTGAAAGGCCCTGGCTAAATCGTAGGCATAGCTTGCGATAGAGAGCGGTTTATACTCTTGTGCAGCTTTTTGCACCAGGGCTGGAAATCGAGAGATCAGATCGATGAGCTCAACTTCAGAAGGGTCGAGCGTGTATTCGAAGGCAGCGGTTTCAGGGAGCGCGGCTACTTTCCGAAGAATGCTATTTGCTCGAACATGGGCATTCTGTATGTAGGGTGCAGTTTGACCCTCGAAACTGAGCGCAGAATCCCAGTCGAATACGATATCCCGGCTATTGTCTACGGAGAGCATACTGTATGCAAGAGCCCCTAAACCGATCTGTTTTGCAACCTGATCGCGTTGATCATCCACAAGATCGGGATTTTTTTCTGCGATGATCCCTTTTACCCTGCGCACAGCTTCCTGATAGACATCCATGAACAACACGACATTGCCACTTCGTGCCGACATGGCACCATCTGGCAAGCTGACATAGCCATAGGAGAGATGGAAGCATTTTTCTGCTTGTGGAAAGCCCCACAACTCGAGGATCTTGAACACCTGTTGAAAATGAAGATTTTGTCGAAAATCAACAACGTAGATCGAACGGTCAACTTGATAATTTTCAAATTTCTGCTTCGCTAACGCCAGATCTTTCGTCAGATATAGCGTAGTGCCGTCACTGCGCAGGATCACAGCTGTTCGATATCTTTCTTGCTCGAGCCCGAGTCGTTCATCGATAGGGATGATCACCGGTTCTTCGGGCCGGCCATCCTCTGCAATGCCGAGCTCTATCAACTCTTCAACGATCTCTTTTGCAGGTTCGTCAACCTCACTCTCGTAGAAGTAAACATCTATCCTAACACCAAGCAATCTTAGGATATCGTCTAATTCATCCAGACTCCACTGCCTGGTTGTTTTCCATAAATCGAGGACCTCAGGGTCGCCTTCGTCCCACTTCCTCAGAAGCGACCGCCGCTCTTCGTCATAGGATTCACGAAGAGATTTTTCCGCCGCCGTCTCGTTCTCCCTGGGATTCACCAGCCCGTTGGCCTCGGTATAGATTTTGGCTAACCATTGCCCGCGTTCGTGGATTCCCTCAGGCTCCTGGTCTTTATGGAAGCGTAAGTATCCCCATAAGCACGTGATTACCCCCAGGCCGATATCCCCAGGGTAGGAAGCGCGAATGGTGGGAAACCCTGCAAACTCTATGATCCGGGCGAGTGATTCGCCCAGGATGGCGTTACGAGTATGCCCGATATGGAATGAGTGATGGGTGTTCGGTTGGGCTAATTCAACCATCACACGCTCATCTTTCTTATCACCCCGCCCATAGTCTTGAGCGCGGGTCAAAACCTGATCTGTGACTACCCTGGCGTATCTTGAAGAAGGGATCGATAGATTGATGTATCCCTTTACTGCAGTGCAGGTCTCGAAATCGGGGGTTACATCGACTGCCGCAACAAGCTGACTTGCGATTTCCTGAGCTCGATCGGGCACTTTGATCTCAGCACCACCGCGAGCTTCCGCGGCAGCGATCTGGAAACATGCTGCCGTACCGTACCCCCAGTCCCCTTGAAAGGGGGTTGGTATCCATTCAATGGTCTCTGGATGGGGCAAATTGGCAGCCTCGATCGCGCTTGTCAACCGATCTGAAGCATTCCTGAGTTCTTTTTCGAACATGCTGGGATCCTGAGAGTGGTGATTATAGCATGCGGCTATGCTTGAAAGTATAAAGCGGCGTATGCACGCATACGCCGCTTAGCAGACATGATGTTGTTTGCTGCTTTGTTAGAAACTAAGCCTTTTCAAGCTTGTTGAGCTGTTTCATCAGGCGACTTTTACGCCGTGCAGCATTTCGTTTATGAATGACGCCCTTCGAAGCTGCCTTGTCAAGCTCAACAAGCGCGAGCTTTACGGCTGTTTGCGATGTCTCCTTATCAGAACCTTCGGACATCGCGATGCGGGCTCTTTTTATGTACGTTCGAGCTCGTGTACGCCAAACCTGGTTCCTGCTTCGGCGTTTTGTGTTTTGCCTAATACGTTTCTTTGCTGATGCTGTGTTCGCCAAAATATCCTCCTTCAGGCGATGTTCTTACAGTGTTGGATTGTAACGTAGTGTAGGTAAGTTGTCTAGCTAGATACGGCTGAACCAGGCTTCGAAGCGGAGCCGTATTGAGGACGCTCGAGAGGTAGGCTGAACTTAAAAATGCTTCCGCCGGCAGGATTTTCCTCTACCCATATCTTTCCCCCATGGGCCTCAACAGCCAATTTCGCAAACGCCAACCCCAGACCGGTCCCCCTGCGACGACCG
The DNA here is from genome assembly GCA_041554155.1 of Anaerolineales bacterium. Taxonomy (GTDB): domain Bacteria; phylum Chloroflexota; class Anaerolineae; order Anaerolineales; family E44-bin32; genus E44-bin32. Next base: position 144 of record JBFFMI010000053.1, on the reverse strand, counting down.
GCATTTCCGGGTACCTGCAGATAACGCCCGAATATCTTCTCCTGAAACTCATTTGGGATTCCAGGTCCTGTATCTGACACCCAGAAGGTTCCGGATTCGGTGGTCTGGTTGAATCCAATCTCAACGACGCCACCAACAGGTGTG
>JBFFMI010000052.1:0-14297 GCA_041554155.1 Anaerolineales bacterium | reverse complement strand
GGACCTCCGAGGAGCATCAAGAAAGTCGACCACGCCTTATGTATATCGGGATTCAAAAACCAGACCCAACCAAGGCTTACAAAATTAAAAGTGAGCAGCCACCCTGCGAGACTCCGTACACGCATGGCGCCCCCAGTACGCATGTTTGCGATATTCGTCAATCGTTGTACAGCCAACCAACGATTATGGATGAATAATCCCCCTGCATGCCAAAGGCCCCAGATAAAGAAGTTCCAGGTTATCCCATGCCAGAGCCCAATTAACACCATGGTAACCGTCTGACCAATCAAGATGATGAGCCAGGGCATCTGCACGATCGGACTTTGCCTGAGATATCTCGTGAGCGGATTGAAAACATATGCACGAAACCATTGTGCGAGGGTGATATGCCAGCGATTCCAGAAGGCCCCGATATCGGTTTGGCGGTAGGGTTGATTGAAATTTTCAGGAAGGTCAATTCCCGAGAGCACGCCGATTCCAATTGCAATGTCGGTATAGCCACTAAAGTCGAAGTAAATCCGAAAACTATACAGGTAAAGTAACAGCCAGAGCCAAGGCCTGGATGAAACTAACCCAGCATTACTTGCATCGAGCGCAATTAAAGCCAGCGTATCTGCAAGGATGAACTTTTTAAACAATCCCCTTGCGATCCTCGCCCCACCCCTTTGCCATTGCGCCCAGTGGGCGACCGCCCTATCACTCGCTAGATCGTTGATAAATCGCTGGATGCGATCGATGGGGCCCGCCGACAACGCTGGGAAGAAAAATACAAAAAGAAGGAATGCCTTCAAACCCAGGGGGGGGAGCCGACCGCTCCTATGGTCACGAAGCGTATGCAGCAACCTGAAGGCAATATAAGAAAAACCAAGCCAATTGAGATCGAGGGCGCTGGCGAGGTCAGGGGATTGTCCGACGGCAGCCCTGGCGGTTTGTGCCAGCGCCAGCGTCAATTCTGGAGCTTTGAGACCAATAAAGATTCCAAGGATGACAAGAGTTAGAAAGACATCAAGCCATGTACCTCTCCTGAACCTGATGCTCCAGATCCCCCATGAGATACCCAAAAACAGCGCGATGGCTAAAAACAAATCGATAAGGTCTGTCGGTAAGGAGACAAAATACCGCAAAGACTTTGGAAGAAAGCCACTTAAGCCGACCGAAATCATCAGACCAAGGAGTATGAGAAATGAATTTCGATCCTCTTTTGAAAACCCCTTTTCTTTGCCCTGAATAGCGATCCATATCCAGGCGGTCAACATGATAGCCATCGTTGGAAGCCAGAAATCAAATGAGCGAAGGCCAAGTGAAGGCTGGAGGCTATAAAGTGCGAGTATGCTGACAACAGATAACAACGTTGTCCGCCATCTTCCGGAGGAGAGCATGCTCAGACTCATGCTGACTGCGGCAAAGACCAAAATATGGATAAGGCTCATTAGAAACCCTGATAGATCCACTGAGGATCTGTATCTGCCGATAATACGATCAAGAAGATAATGAGTAACGCGAGGAGTAGTGCGAGGAAATTCTCCTTTGAAAATAAACGTCTATACATGAAACCCTCAGTTTGCGGCGTACCCACACATCTTCCATTCACCCTGATCGATGATCGCTAGGTACGTCCGTAGTGAGAGATCAATATCCTGGAGCTCGCCCCCGTAATCGGCGATAATTTTCCCTTCGCACTGCACGAGGGTGAATGCTGCCTGCGTGCCCTTTTCCGAGCATGACAATCCTTCAATCGTCACCTCAACGGCTTCGAAAGATGAAGCTTCGGCAAAGGCTGATTCCTCCCATTCCAAGCAGGCTGAACTACTGGCTGCGATGACATCTTTATCCGCCAGTGCGCGAACATACCCTTCGATCGCTTGAGGAGCGCCCGTTGCGCTCGAGCAAGCAACGACTACCAGGGAAAATACCAGGAACAGTACTAGATATTTTGCTCTCATTTTGCGTAGGCCTCCGGGGAATGCACCATGCAAACTTTTAACCTAATCACCTTCATGTGTTGATCCATATCATGGAAGGATCCAAGGAATGCTGTCTAAAGGCGGAACAGGGGTCAAGAAATACAAAGTCGTCCATTGGTGCCAGGGTTCAAAATTCTCATCGGTAAAACCAAGGTCAATCCAATCCCTACCTGCGATCCCAGCACCAATGTCTTCAAAAGTACCGGGCCCATAGTTAGGCACAAATACACTCCAGCCCCGCATCAGGTTGTACCAGCTTCGGATCACACCGATGATCCCGCGGTTAACTGCTTTAACACTTGCAGTCGCTGTTCCGCACCAGGGAACGCCAAGATTACAGGGTGAGTAGGAAGTTGCGTAAATAGGGATCGCACGCCAATACTCGATCGTCCCCTGCCCTGTATCGAGCGTGCGGACAACGATTTTCGTTCCATATCCGATCACGCGGTTCTTGGGCTCGACTGCCAGAACGGCATCTTCGACAGTGCGGGAAAGCTCTTCCCCATCTTCATAACGCACCCGGATCGTTTTCGATTCTACCCCGAAGGTACCTGGCTCCAGAACCTCAAGTGTGTCGAGTTCCAACTGATCAGCGGGTACATAAACTGTTTCAAATTCTACAGGCTCTAACTCTACTAGCAGCTGTTCTTCTACTCGTACAACCCTGACAACGCCGTCACTAGGAGGGGGCTGATCGATGCCTGGCAGGGCATAATCGAGACCTGCGAGGCGTATACCGGCATTTGCAAGAATCTCAGCAACAGTCCTCCCCGCTCCACGGCGCTTGATAGTTTGGCCGTCCACGATGATCTCGATCAGATCCGATAGATTCAGCTCGACTTCAAGCGAACGATCAAGTGGCGTATCCATGGGTGGAACGAGTTCATCCCCTTCAAAAAGGATAATCCCCTGCTCCCACAGTGCTTCACCAAGAGTCGCTGCTGAGGAGGAAAATCGTAGGGTTTCGCTACCTATCTGCACTTCGATTGGATAGCTTCGATCAATCCGCAACCACCGGGGATCACCTGAGAGATCGGGTGTCGTCGGCTCTATTTGCGAGGGATAAATGTCGATGGAATCACCGGGAAATAATCGTAACCCGGATTGATTAAGGATGTTTTCAGGAAGATCTTGAGCCGTCCGGCTCCTGATTAACTCCCCTTCGTGATCGAGAACCACCGGTGAACTCTTGTCGTAGACTACTATCTGCTGATCCACCAATTGTTGATCTATTGCCGGCGAGATCTCATCCCCTTCACTTAAATCAATATTCAGCGCAGCCAGCAAGGAGCCTACATCGCGGGCGTGGGTTGAAATTTGCTGGGTCTTGCCATCATGTATGAATTGGATCTGTTTCTGAGAGCCAAGATAGAGGAGGAGAAGACCGCCCACCGCAAGAAGGGAGGACAGATATTGCCAGTAATCGCTAATGCGCGCTCGCAACCAATGCATCGCCTTCATAGAGCGGGGTGAGTATACCAGATTGACCCCATGAGGGAGGCTTCACGCCGCAGAACTTCAATTGCCATCATGTAACGCTTCTGCAATTTCCGCATCTAAATATCCAGTGAGTACTTTCACTTGAGGTCAAACGAAAATGCCCATTTATGAATTCCTGTGTTCCGCCTGCGGTCATCCATTCGAAGAGTTGGTACACAGTTCTTCCTCTACGTTAAGTGTATCCTGTCCTCAGTGCGATAGCACCCGTGTTAATAAGCAAATATCGCTCATCAGCTCCCGTGGAAGGTCCAGTACCTCCTTTAGCACTTCTCAGTCATGCACAACAAGCACTTGAGGGATTCCACACGCGTAAACAGCCGTGGGCTGTCCCAGTCAAACCATTGAATACACCCGGGATATCTCCGCAGCCGGGATAATAAAATGAGCTCCCGAGCCGGTTGATCGATATCACCCAGGTAGTCTTGCCTACCGCTGCTTCCTCTCGGACCTGACGGAATTTGGCAAGCACCTGCCGTATCGGACCCACTCGGGCGCTCACAATGAGGATACCCATACCGTTATTGTCTGTCAACGTTTTCGTTTGTATGCCACACATTGCACCCCTTCTGGAAAAGGAAAAGACACCGCAAGGCGGTGCCTCTTTCAGGCGGAGAGGGTGGGATTCGAACCCACGGAGCCTTGCGGCTCACGCGCTCTCCAGGCGCGCGCGTTAGGCCAGACTACGCTACCTCTCCATTTGTTTAACTATTCAATTCTCGGGAAACCGCTGCGATTATATCACGGCGCGATATCTGGATGTGGGAGCTCCATCACCCATAAGTTTCTATCGCTAGACGCATGGAAGAGAAGCCACTTCCCATTGGGTGAGACGGACCAATCGTTGTTGGTTATATCCAGCCGGACGGTCTCAGGATCGATGAGTCGCCAAACCCTTCCACCCTCAATATCGATCTGATACAAACCAGGATATTTCTTATCGAGGTCTAGTGGCATCAACAGTAGTTGTCCATCAAGTCTCCAACGATAAGCTCCAAAACCCTGGAGACGTTGCGTAAAAGTTCCATCCGTTTTCAGGATCCAGATCCCATTTCGACGGGTATCCTGCTCAAAAGCAATGATGAACGCCAGCCACTCACCCGAGGTTGAAAGTGCAAATTGCCTTGCTCTTTCAACCTCGAAGAGCAGTTGTGCTGCACCTGTGCTGGTATCGATCTTCCAGATCCCTGCCGGGCTTGTCGGGGACAGACGCCCGGTCGCTAAAATCGCATCGCTCCCGCCGAGCCAACCTTGAAAAGTCCCACCATGTAGAGTCACTAGCTCTCGCGCAGCGCTACCATCGACATTAGCGATCCATACCTGTGATTGTCGCCTATCGGGAGATTGAATCGTACGGGAACCAAATTCCCAGACGACAAAGCGCATATCAGGCGATATCGATACTTCTCGTCCGCTACTTGGAATACTTGATCGAGCAGTAGTAGACCATTGCTCGATATAAACTTGCCCGCTCTCTGGGTAGGCGACGAGAGACCAGTCCGCCGAGAAGACTCCATATCGATCCGTAACCAGGCTGGCGGATCCGCCATCTCTTGGGATGCTGTATAAACCTGTTCGAGTTGCCCCTGATTCGCCATCGAGATAGAGCACCCATTCAGAATCTACCGACCAGCCGGCATAAGAACAACATCCACCCTCGGTAATTTGCATGGGGCGCAAGTCGGGCTGACTGATATCAATCGCTGGCACCGGGTTGAAGACATGAAATTCTTGTGGTGGCGGCGGAGGCGTAAGCGTTGCATGCTCCACAATCTCGCGTGGTGCTGAAGTCTCACCAAAGGGCACCAAGAGAAAACCCAGTCCGAGGACTAGAATTGTGCATGTTATGAACAGCTTATACAGGCTACCAATCATAAGGCCAACTCAACTCGTAGCGATTTAACAGCGGGTATCCAAACTGAGTTTCGGGCTGGTTGAACATATCCGACCAGCGTTGTGTGCTCTCGGCTGCTTGCTGAAAACGAATTGGATCACTGCCGAATAAAGCAATACGCTCCCAATCTCCATCGATCAACTGGATTGGATTGAAGGCGCGTGCGTGCGTTTCCGAATCGCGAATCTCCAGATGCAGATGGGGGCGCGAATTGCACGTTCGATCAGGATCACCACTCAAACCTACAACCTGCCCAGCTTCCACGTTCTCTCCGGGGCGGAGGAGTGACCTCACCAATAAATGCCCATAAAATGAGGCGTACCCATTTGCATGATTGATGAGGAGATTGTGCGGCCCGGCCCCATGCCAACTATCGACGGAGAAGACAACGCCATCCCCAATGGCCAGGATTTCCGTGCCACAAGCAGCGGCCAGGTCGATGCCGAAATGTAACCCCTGGCCACCATAATAAACACTGTTGCGATACCGGTATGCAAAGTTTGTGTTGCCGTAAGGTTGAATGAGCAGCCAGTTATCAGGACCCGGGTCTCCTGCGAATGGCAGTATGAAGGGTCGATCGACGTCATCGGTGGGCCCTTCGGCGTATCCGGGAATCGAAATCAAGAGCAGCACGCCCGTAATCAACCATGTTATCAGGGAACGTATAGCGCTGGGTTTAATTTCTCACCTCACTTAACATTTACAGCCCAAGATCTAATGATGGTTTCGCGGGGAACAATTCGTCAAATACCTCGGGTGCAAAAGCAGATATAGCTTCTGATGTCAGCGCATTGGACTGGCAAATATCGGCGTAAAGATCTGCGCTTTTTCGCTTCACGCGTGCTTGTGTTTGGGGATTGAGCCCCCACAGACCGAATCGCTGTGTCCATCCACGTTCCCACTCAAAATTATCGACTAAAGACCAATGATAATACCCGCGGATGTCCCAGTTAAAATTAACTGCCTTCCAAAGCTGGTAAATATGTTGAGCCAGGTAACGTGGCCGTATCTGATCAGCTTCATCTTCGATGCCATTTTCGGTTATATAGATTGGCAGTTGGAACCCCTTAGCCCAGCGCAACGCTTTCCAGAAACCCATTGGTTTATTTGCGATAAATCCTGTTGGGCTTAAATCTGCGCCCTGCCCATATTCACCTTCTTTAAAGATCTCGGAAGGTTTCAACGGGTTGATCCTAACTTCTTCTTCTGTATAGTAATTCAAGCCAAAAAAATCTTGTGTGCCCTTCGCCTCTGAGATATTGAAACGCCATCTTAAAAACTGCAGCTTTCCTGTGGTCACAGCTTCCGGGATTGCTTGATTAAAAGCACGATGCCGGACCTTAGCTACCAGAGCATTGAGCCAGTGGTTCCGTACTGCCGGTTGAAAACTCCTGAAATGGTGAGCAAGCCCTACAGCACTCTCCGGTTGTATTTCATGTATGGTGTGGTATGCCGCAGCGTGTGCTCTCACCAGATTTGCCGCCGCCAGCGCTGCATCTCTCAGGGAACTTTTCCCAGGTGGAAAGCTCCCCGCTGCGAAGCCGGTATACGAGAGAACATTCGGTTCATTGACCGTTACCCAGTGCGTAACCAGGTCTTGCAACGACTTAACAACTTTTCTAACAAAGCGCTCAAACCACATGGTAATGTTCTCGCTCAGCCAGCCTTCCCGCTCCTGGATCCATAGCGGTGTTGTGAAATGATGTAGGGTTACCATCGGTAACAAGCCTCGCTCTTTCATACCGGCTAAGATTGTGCGGTATTGCTCAAGGGCGGTCTCATCCCAGACGGCGGGTTCTGGTTCAATACGACTCCACTCTATCGATAGTCGATGGGTGTTTTGAGATGTGCCTGCTGCCCGGTCTAAATCTTCCGCCCAGCGACCACCCCACCAGTCACAAGCCAGCCCTGATTGATGTCCGTGCAAGATTCGATCCGAATCCTGTTCCCACGCGTACCAATCGTTCTGGAGATTATTCCCCTCAACCTGGTGCGCAGATGTGGCTGTCCCCCAAAGGAATCCTGCAGGAAACTGGTATTGCGCCTTAATCATCCAAATCACTTCCGCTCTGACTCAACTCGCTGGCTTTTGCGACCTCTATCATCAGGGTCCGAATACCTGTTGGCTTAAAACCGAGATCAAAGGCATCTTCGAACGCATCGTAATCGTCATCCGCCACCCGGAACAATACAATCCTATCCTGGGAAAGTAAATGCTCAATCAGCGCAGCCAGTACCGATTTAGTAAAACCCCGTCGCCTACCCGACTCATCTGCCTCAATATATATTTCAGCTGCCGTCGAGCTCATCCAATTGACACCGGCTGCTGCGAATCCCTGGACGGAAGATCGGATCTCGAACCGTGGAAGCCCTGAAGCAGACTGGGTGCGCATGATCATCACATTCAAAATTGGGGTAAAAGCTCGCGCATCCAGTCTCAACAGGTTTGTTACCTCAACGGGAGAGCGCTGGAAGGTAGATCCAATGAATTCTTGCTGATCCACTGGTACGTAGACAAGATAGGGACGTCCTGGCTTTAATGCCACATCAAGCAAACTGTTCATCGCTTCCTGGTTTGCGACAAAGGGAACGGCTACAGGGCGGAAGAGGTCAAAACCCGTTTGCGCGATGGATAAAAAACCACTCAAGGTCTCTGGCGAGGGATAGTAGCCAAACAACTCGGTTCTCTCTCCGGGATGTTCCAAAGCAAAATATGCGGGCATCGCGTCTGCTACAGAGCGCAGATCGACCAGCCGGGTCAGGAGTTCACGATCTTGAAGTGGAATACGATGTATTTTTGCCATTCGGGGGAGGATTGTAGCTTCTCCTCAGGTATTGGCCAAGTGCCAGTCAGCGCAAGGAATACCACCCGCTACTCCCGATTGATCTTGTTTTGGACCTCTGCGAGTATGGAAAAATCTTCGATCTCCCCCCCGAGGCTGTAGAGTGAGAGCTGAAATGGAATGGGGTCGGTGATAAGTTCGATCGAAGTTTGGAATGCATTTGATGCGTTCGGTTCACCGGCATCGTTATACCCGAAGATCTGAAGCGTAACATTGACAACACCCTGGATTTGGTCTGCCTGGAGTTCAATCATGCCCGAGAAGGTTATAAGCTGGTTCCCCACCGCTCGGTCTACCTTCAGATCTCTTATCTGAGCTTCGATAAGCCGCTCTTCCAGGTTCGAAACTTGCACACCTGAGATTTGATCTACTAAAGCCCGAAAAGGCGGGGCGAGGGGCTCAGAAAATGCTGCCACGAGAATGGCAGACCGATCAGGAGGCAGGAACCGGGTCAGGCTGTTTGCTGGCGATTGCGCGACCTGGTTGCCATTGATGTCAAAAAGCGAAATCAGGACCCCTAAGCCTTCGATACCCGATGCCGTATTGTTACTGGCTTCTGCTAGACACCAGATCATTTCTCCTCTGCCCGGGTAGCAATAAACCTCTCCAAGGTCGAGCGGAGCGGGCGTAGGGGTTGGGAGTAGCAAATCAATCGGTTCACCGCTAGGACCGGGGATAGCGACATTCTGTCCAACGGAAAGGATCCTTGGATCAACCCCAGGGTTGACCAGGAGAAGGTTATCTAGCGTAACACCGTATCGGATTGCTATCCCCAGCAGAGTTTCACCCTGCTGCACGATATGGACGAAGGGAGTTGCGGTAGGGCCTGACGGCCTCGGGGTTTCCGGAGCAACTAGAACCGGCATTTTTTCGAGCTCTGCCGGGGCTATATAGGCAGCGAGGGTTGGCGTAGGCGTTAATTCTTGAATCGTGGAATCAGAATTGCACGCTGAGCTTAAGATCATTGTACTGAGGAGAAGTCCAAATTCGATAGCCTTTTTCACAATATAGCGATTATACCAATGGGGGGTAGCATTGCACTTTCCGCTATGCTAGACTTCCGATTCCAGAGGGGATGATATGGCAGTTGATTCCAGTAATATGCTGACTGAGGCCATCGCAGCCGTTCGAATGGGTGAGCGTGCACGCGCGCGTGAATTATTATCCAAATTGCTCCGTACAGATTCACAAAATGCCGAGTACTGGATATGGATGAGTTCTGTTGTTGACTCCCCCAAAGAACGAAAATACTGCTTAGAGTCGGCGTTAAAGATTGACCCTACCAATCGTGCGGCCCTGCGCGGTCTGGTAATCCTTGGCGAAAGGACACCGAGTGATCGTGAGTTGTCCCAGTCACTAAAAATTGGTAAACGCCAAATCGAACCCCTGCAAGAGATTACCCCAAGCAAAGCGGAACCTGAACCTGAAAAAGCAAGCCCGATCACGACTTCCATCCCTGAGCCTTCCAGGACCCCATTCCAACCCAGACGCCGGAGCGTCTTTTCACGAGTTATGCTGCTGGTTCTCGTAGCTGCAATTGGGGTAGGTGGTATTGCAGGTTTGATTTATTTTGTTGGCCCCATGCTGCAACCGCGCTATTTCGGGTTTGCATCGACGCTACCTGCGGCATCCCCTACTGCGACCGAAACGTCAAGACCTGGGACTCCAACTGCAACCCCCATTCCTGCTGCTACCCGGATCATTCGAACGCCAATATCCACCGAATTTTACGCGACCCCGCTGGCGCTTCTCATCCCAGCCTCCGCGACGCCCACCCCCATTGCTGGATATACGCCGTATCCGAATATTGAAGCGTTTTCAGCCGGTGTCAACGCCTTGGAAGATGGCGATAACGAAGCGGCGATTCAGTTCTTCGAACAGGTGATCGAAATAGACCCTGATTTCGCGCCAGCCTATTACTTTTTGGGAGACGCACATAGACGCAATGACCAGATCGGTACTGCGATTCGAAACTTTGATGCAGCTAGCCAGCTTGATCCGGAGTATCCCGCAACTTACCTGGGACGGGGACGCGCTTTACTTCAACGTGATGAAATAGCAGCTGAACAGGATTTCCAGAGAGCGATTGATCGAGACCCTGAATTTGCTGAGGCCTATGTCGAATTGGCCGCATATTATAAAAACAAGCGTTTGTGGCAACGGCTTGAAACCACAATGGAACAAGCGATTGAGGACGGAATCAGCACACCTCTACTACAGATTTATCTGAGCGAAGCAGAGATTAACCTGGCCAAGTATGAAAAGGCATTGGCCGCAAGCCTGCAGGGATCCGCGGACGATCCAGGTATGCTCGAAGGCTACCTCGCAGTAGCTCGGGCATATGTTGCTCTGGCAGTCAATACACTGGAATTTTCTTACTTTCCTTCCGCAATCTGGCCGATGGAGACCTATCTCACGTACGCCCCGCAGGATCCCTTTGGCTGGGCAGTCTACGGCCGCGCCCTTGTTGGGCTGGGAGATTATGAGCTGGCCATGCAAACGCTGAACACGGCCATCGCACTCAATGATAGATCTGCGCCAGCTTACCAGGCCAGAGGCATCCTCTACACCCAATTAGGACAATACGATTTGGCTCTTCAAGATCTATACGATGCACGTCGTTTTGGCACCGAAACATTCGACCTCATGATCGCGACTGCAAGAGTTCTTTACAAGCAAGGGCAGTACCAGTTAGCCTTGCGTGAATACTTGAATCCGATCGTGACAGAAGCGAGCAATATTGCCAGTGGTTTCATTAAGGAACGCAAATTAGCGGAGGCGTATGCGCTTCGTGGGCTGATTTATGAATCAAACCCCGATAATGTCAGCGATGCCATTCGCCAGTGGTCGTGGATTCTCGACTTTGAAAACGCTTTACCGGAAACCAAGGCTCTCGCACAGCAACACTACGATGAGCTTACCGGCGTAGGGCCAACGAGGACACCTACACCCAGTCCCACCCCGACGGTCGAGGGTTCCGCGACCCCTACCCCTTCTCTCACACCTTAGGATCAGATCTCTGGTCTGCTTCCTGCACCTAGAGCGAAGCGGATAATTGTGAAACAATCGCAGCCTCTTGCTCGCTTGATCCAAATGGGAATCCCACTTACTGCGCTGGGTACTTTTTTGGCGTTAACCATCCGTCGATTCACCGTTCTATCTGAATTTTGGCCTGAAGCCCTTCTAACTGCGACCGTCCTTCTCTGGTTGAGCCACTTCCGCTTAGAATTTTCAGACTACCAAGCCACACTTTTCCATGCGCTAACATTGACACTAGGCCTGATTGCCGGGATGCCGGTGGCGCTCCTGTCTCTAACGGTAGGGGTGCTTGTTTATGCATTCTTCGACAGTTATCTTCAACAAAAAACGCGTGGTACCGCGCACCTTATAACTGCCAGGCTACTGTTTTGGGTTGGCATCTGGAGCCGCCAGCTATTAGCCACCGCAGCGGGCTTATCGATATACCTTGCTTTGGGTGGAGAGCTTGCTTCTGCCTCTCGGGAACTCCCGCAATTTTGGCCTTTTTTTGGCACGACAATTGGCTTTAGCCTTGTCTACTTATTGCTTCACTGGCTAGATCCAAAAAATTCCCAACACAACAGGTCCACCGAAAGTGGATCGACCAGGCTAATCACGGTTACTCTGGCGCCGATGCCCGTAATACTTCTCGCCGCAAGTGCCTATGTCTACCTGGGTCTTGCGAGTTATATCCTCTTTAATCTCATTCTCGCAGTGACAGCCCCGATTCTCAGCTCCCTTATCCGCATGGAGGTAAAACTCCGCCAGCGCGCTGAAAATCTAGGTTTGCTATCCGCACTCTCAACCTCGATGGTGACTGCAACAGATCCGCGAGAGGTCTCCCAGCAAATCGCTGATATCGCCATATCGATTGGTTGTGGAGATCGAGCCATCCTGGAACTTCATCATGAAGGCGAAACGTCATCTGCCTTCATTGGCGGCGAGAATCTTGCGAGTAACTTTATCGACCAATGGACTTTGATCATTCGCAAAGATCCTGAGATTCAGAGATTGCGCCAAGACGATGGGGCGCTCTTTATTGGCCATGTTGATCAGACCGATCTCCCGGACGAGCCTGATGAGTTGCTGAAAGCCGAAAAAGTCACTGCTCTGGCTTCTATCCCAATCCGAACTCCAAACTCGCTACTCGGACGATTGACGATTTTCTCTTCTCACCCCATTCTCTATAGCTTAAGAAGGCGCGAGCTTCTGAGCCTTTTTGCATCCCAAGCCGCATTCGCTCTCAGTAACGCGTTAACCTATGCTTCTGCTGACCAAGAATTAAACCTGCATGCCGATCAACTGCGTCGGCTTGAAGAAATCAATCGACAGCTCACTGCATCTTCTGTTTCCGACAACCTGTATGAAATCATTTTGGATCACGCAATTGAAGCTTGCTCTGCAGAGGGAGGCTACTTAGCGCTATACCGTTCTGACACTGATAGATTGCAAATTGTTGCTTATACGTCGCTGCGGGAGACGAAAAAGCGAGAGCTTGGCGACCTGGAGTTTCTTCCGGGCGAGGGGATCTTCGGCCGTGCCTTTGAGACCGGCCAGATATTGAATATTCCCAGAGCCTCGGAAGATGAACAGGTACGCGACCCTCTGGATAGCAAGCCTGTAAGTATCCTTTGTGTGCCTGTCTGTGGGCCTGAAACTACTTTGGGAGTCATTTGCGTTGAATCAGCGCTTCCTCACGCATTCAACCAGAACCATGAGCAATATCTAACGCAATTAGCAGCCAATGCTGCAAACGCGCTTCACCATGCACAGATATATCATGAGCTACAAGCGCGTCTGACAGAGCAGTCTTTACTCTATCAGGCCAGCACGCAGATTGCTGAGTCTCTTGAGAGTGATGCGGTTGGCCTTGCCGTCGCAGATAGCTTGCGAGTGACACTAAGGGCAGATATGGCCACGATTTATGAATGGGATCCAGTAAGCCAATCCCTTACCCAGTTGGCGCGTATCAAAGACGGTCGTCCATCAAGTGGCCCACTTCCCTCCATCCCAGAGGTCAATGAACTCCTCGGTCATGCCCAATGTATTAAGGACCGGACAATCATGCAATGGAGCTCAACCGAAGAAGTTTCACGAGCGGAGAGAGAGTATTTAAAGACCAATTATGGAAAAGGCCACTTACTTCTACTTCCACTGAGTATCGGTGAACGAACGCTTGGGTTGGTCGAAATCTATCGCAAGGAAATGGTTGTTTTCCGTGAAGCTGAGCTTCGATCAGCCCAATCTATCGCGATCCAGGCAAGTATTGCGCTCGACAATACCGAATTGTTCCAGAAAATCTCGGAGAGCCATAACCGTCTATCAGCCATTCTCAACTCAACCCGTGAGGGAATTCTGCTTATCAATACTGAGGGACGAATCTCACTCGCCAACCGGCAAATGGAGCAGCTTATTGGTATCAGCACCGACGATCTTCAGATGCAACCTCTGGATAATCCTGATCTTGATCTGGGACCACGCCTGGGTTACCTGCCCCAGGATCTCCAAGATCTTGTGAACGCCTTGAGACAAGGTCACGCACAATTAGCCGGGACTGCAACGTATGAAGGGATCAACGATTCGGGCAAAACCTATTTCCGCATCGATGCGCCTGTCCACGATATCGCCGATCAACTGATCGGATGGCTTATAAGCATCAGGGATATTACAGAGCAGAAGGAGGTTGAGGATACACGAGAGCAGCTCACCGAGATGATTGTCCACGATCTACGAAGCCCGCTCACAGCAATTCTCAATAGCATCCTGTTGATTCAACGAGAACTCGATTCTCAATCAACGTCCTCCGCGACAAAGCAAGCATTGCTAGTGGCGGATCGCAGCGTCAATCAAATGCTCGGGCTGGTTAACTCCTTATTAGACATCTCCAGACTCGAGTCAGGCAAGCTGAAGATAAACCCTGACAACTCTCAGGTTCGACCGCTTATCATGGAGCTACAGGAACGTTTTCAGTTAGAGGCGAATTCAATCGGGATCATAATGAATGCCAAGTACCCGGATTCTGATTTCGAAGTATCGATCGACCGCGAGAAGATCCAACGAGTACTGGCCAATTTATTGGAT